>CAJUJR010000078.1 GCA_910586605.1 uncultured Lachnospiraceae bacterium
GATATTTTTTATTTCCTTAAGTCCGGCTACGATTGGCTGTGAATAGTAACAAAACACCATCCATTAAAAAAGCTTCTAAATTTATTTTATGGCAGTTATTCAGTATCTCGACTACAGAAACAGAACAAACAACACTATTCACAAACAGTAATGCCATACTGATAATAATAGAAAACAACATCAGTGATATTTCATATGTAAACCCTGTTACCTTTTCATTAAAATATCCAATAATCACTACTAACAGTAAAAGTACAACCGTATATACTAAGAACTGATTCATATTAATCTCCATTCCGCTGCTTTTGACCGGCGGCACAACTAATCTTTCACACCCCCCCGCCACGCTTTTTCACTTTAAATCCCTTTCGATTCTAACAATATCTCGTTAAGCTTTTCAAGCAACCGGGAACACATTGCGCTTTTCAGAATATAAATTACATCTTTAGCCGGATAGGCCATACTCGGATGATACAAGCAAACTTACTCATCCTCACTTTGCCTTTGCGAGAATAGAAAATCAGTTAGGCAGAGATATTGCTAATTGAATGCCAGAATAATATTACTAAAGCGGTTAAATATCGAACGAATTCTGACAAAATAAAATTCGTTCGATATTTAACCGCCTTAATAATAACCTGCTTTGTTAATGATATCAAAAGTACTTTTTAACAAGCTGTTCATACATCTTAGTATCAAACTGCACCATAAAGGGTGTGCCTTCAGGGCTAAAGAAAACACCATATCCATTGGGTAAAATATGTACAACTTCCTTAACTCCATACCAATCATGGCATAATGTTTCTCTATCTTTTCCTTCTCCCGGAAATGCAGGATAAAATTGCGCGGAACGATAACAACCTTCTCCCATAAGAGAACTCATAATCTAACGTGCGCCCGAAATAAAATTTCTCCTCCCAAAACCACAGAGTAGCTTATAACATGTTTAAAAACTTGCCTGTCTCTCAAATCTGCAACGAATACCATAAAAAACCTGAAACATTTCTGTTCTTCTAAAACAGAACTCTTCATTTTTTCTAATCTCCTTTTTCCAACCCTTTTATCCAACACCGCTAACATGCGAACCAGCATATTTTCACTTGTCAGGCTTTGTTCTATACTCTGGTTATCAAACTCATGAAACGCCTCATAAAAGCGCCTTTGGTCAAACTGCCCATACTTAACAGCAGTATTATCCATAAAAGGAAATTCATTTTTTAATCTAATTTCCAGGGTTTCATCTTCCGGTAAGAGGCTGGCTTTACTCCACTGTTCACAATAACTTCCGGATATAATTTCTTTTCCATCCAGCAGAATTGCCGCTCTGCCTTCATGATCGGGGCATTTACTATATGATGTAGCAAAGTATTGAATATGCCCTCTTAAAGAATATGCAAGATATTCATTTTCTAATTTATCTCGTATTTTCGACCATCTGCGCATACATTATACCTCCTTAGGAACTGTAAATAAGAAAAAGCAGATATCTCCCAATATAGGACAAATACCTGCTTTTATTCCATGCCAGTTTCCAGAACCTTTCAACAGTTCCTTAATCACTGATAAACCCTTTATAATGACGAATCAGCATCTGTGATTCAATCTGTTTTAATGTTTCCAACACAACACCTACAATAATAATCATAGACGTGCCGCTAAAGGAAACATCTGCGCCGAATGCCCCCGAGAAAAAGATTGGGACAACTGCAACAACCACCAGGCCAAGCGCGCCAATAAATACAATGCTATTCAATACCTTAGTAAGGTAATCAATCGTTGGCTTACCAGGACGTATTCCCGGGATAAAACCACCCTGCTTTTTCATATTCATGGAAATTTCCTGTGGGTTAAACGTAATGGATGTGTAGAAATATGCGAAGAAAATTAAGAGAACTACATAAATCACCAATCCTAACGTATACTTAAACTCACCAAAGCTGTCAAAATTACACCATGAATTCTGATTTAACACCTTTAAAATCTTCTGGCCAATAGAAGCTCCAGCTCCAGAAGCAGGCTGTACGCCTGCAAAACCTGCAATTACAATTGGCATCTGGAACAGGGAACCAGCAAAAATAACAGGGATTACACCTGCGGTATTTACTTTCAGAGGAATATGGGAGGACTGGCCTCCAACAAGTTTCCTGCCCTGTGTTTTCTTGGAATACTGCACGTTAATCCTTCTCTCACCATCTGACAAGACAATAATAAATACCACCATGCCAATGATAACAGCAAGGATAATAATCGCTGCTAACAAACCATTTGTAACGTTAGATGCACCCGATATAAATTTCTCATACAGGCCAATCATGTCTTCTGGCATACGGGAAACAATGTTATAAAGAAGGATGATAGAAATACCATTTCCAACACCTTTCTCGGTAACCTGTTCACCCAACCACATTAAAAATGCAGAACCTGCTGTTAATGATACAACAATTACAGATATGGAAGTAAACGATACGCCCTCTGTCAAATAACCTGCATTGCCGAACCCAATTGCCATTGCAGCACTTTCTACTACTGCTAGGACAATGGATACATATCTCGTATATTCTGCAATTTTCTTCCTACCTTCCTCGCCGTCTTTATGAAGTTCTTCCAGGCGTGGAATCGCAATTGTTAAAAGCTGCAAAATAATGGAAGCTGTGATATATGGTGTAATATTCAAAGCAAAGATTGACATCTGCGAGAATGAGCCACCTGTTAACTGGTTAAAAAAGTCAAGTGAATTATTCTGCGCAAACCACTCTGAAATGACTGTTGCATCTACGCCGGGTACCGGAAGCTGACAACCGATACGGACAATAATCAGCACAAGAAAAGTATATACAATCTTTTTTCTAAGATCCTTTATCTTAAATGCATTGCGCACAGTTTCAAACATGATCAGATCACCTCAGCTTTTCCACCAAGAGCTTCAATCTTTTCCGCTGCACTCTTGCTGAATGCATCGACCTGAACCGTAAGCTTTTTGGTTAATTCTCCATTTCCGAGTATCTTAACTCCGTCCTTCGGATTTCTGATGATTCCTTTGTCCATAAGTGCTTCAACTGTTACAACATCGCCATCGTTAAACTTTTCCAGCCTGTCTACATTAATTGCAACAATCTCCTTAGAGTTGATATTTGTAAATCCTCTCTTTGGAAGACGCATATAAAGTGGTAACTGGCCACCTTCAAAACCTGGACGTGGTGCGCCGGAACGTGCCTTCTGGCCTTTATGCCCCTTACCTGCTGTCTTGCCATTTCCTGAGCCATGTCCACGGCCTCTCCTGAAATTATTGCTCTGTTTTGAACCCTTTGCAGGACTTAACGTTGATAAATTCATTGTTTCACCTCCAATCCTAGATTTCCTCAACCTTTACAAGATGTCTTACATGCCACACCATACCTTTTACAGCATCATTGTTCGGCAATTCAACTGATTTACCAATCTTTTTCAGGCCTAACGCCTCAACTGTTTTGCGGTGTTTCGGAATGGCACCAATTGTGGACTTTACTAAAGTAATTTTTAACTTATCTGCCATAATTAAACCTCTCTTCCTTAGCTTAAAAGCTCTTCCAAAGAAATTCCGCGGGCCTTTGCCACTTCTTCCGGTGTCTTCAGATTTTTAAGGCCTTCAATTGCTGCAAGCACAACATTCTGCTTATTGTTTGAGCCAAGTGATTTTGTACGGATATTCTTATATCCTGCAAGCTCAAGCACAGAACGGACAGGACCACCAGCGATAATTCCTGTACCTTCTGGAGCCTTCTTGATTAATACAGAAGCGCTGCCAAATTTTCCTGTAAAATCATGTGGTACGCTGCCATTGTCATCCCTAGGAACCTCTACCAGCTTCTTTGTAGCTTCTTCTTTTCCCTTACGGATTGCTTCCGGAATCTCAGTAGCTTTACCAAGCCCTACGCCCACATGCCCGTTTTTATCGCCAACTACTACTAATGCAGTAAATCTCATATTACGTCCACCTTTAACAACCTTGGTAACACGCTTAATCGTTACTACATTATCTTCCAGCTCTAAATTGCTGGCATCAATAATTGTACGTTTCATGAGTTGTTTTCCTCCTATAATAATTGATTATCGGTTGAAAAAGCAGTTCCGATAATATCTGTGAGTCCATTAGAACTCCAAACCTGCTTCCCTTGCTGCTTCTGCTAAAGCTTTTACTTTACCCTGATATATGAAACCGCCGCGATCAAAGACAACGCTCTTAATACCTTTCTCCAATGCCCTCTTTGCAATTACTTCACCAACTTTTGAAGCTGCCTCTACATTGTTTGTTTTTGCTAAGCCTGCATTGACATCCTCCTGGAGGGTGGATGCTGAAACTAAAGTATTACCAACCGTATCATCAATAATCTGAGCGTACATATGATTATTACTTCTAAATACAGCTAAACGCGGTCTCTCGGCTGTACCGGAAAGACGATTACGAACTTTCATGTGTTTTTTCACACGAACTTCTACCCTTGACTGTTTTTTAATCATCGTATTTTCACTCCTTTAATTATTTTTTACCTGTCTTACCAACTTTACGTCTAATAACTTCATCAGCATACTTGATACCCTTGCCCTTATATGGTTCCGGAGACCTTTTCTCTCTGATTTCAGCAGCGTATTGGCCAACTTTTTCTTTATCAATTCCCTTTACGATAATCTTGTTCTGCCCTTCCACAATTACTTCAAGATCATCTGGGTCTTCCATCTCTACCGGATGGGAATATCCAAGAGAAAGCACCAAAGTCTTTCCCTTCTTCTGAGCCCTGTAACCAACGCCGTTTACTTCAAGTTCTTTTGCATAACCATCTGTAACGCCAACCACCATGTTATTGATAAGGGTTCTTGTCAGACCATGTAAAGATTTCATTTTCTTTAAATCATTTGGGCGGGAAACAATAATCTCCTCCCCTTCCCTTTTGATTTCCATTTCCGCAGGAAGAACTCTTTCCAGAGTTCCCTTTGGTCCTTTTACAGTCACTTTATTATTTTCTGCAATATCAACAGTTACTCCTGCTGGTACCGCGATAGGCATTCTTCCAATTCGTGACATGCCGTGCACCTCCATATTCTGGTATTCTATTTACCGGATTCCGAACTATGGCTGGAACTGCATTTGTACAGGATTACCATACAAACGCAAGTACCTCGCCGCCAACATTTTCTTTTCTTGCTTCCTTGTCTGTCATAACACCTTTGTTTGTTGAAACAATGGCAATACCCAGGCCCCCAAGAACCCGTGGAAGATCATCTTTTCCAGCATAAACGCGCAGTCCTGGCTTAGAGATTCTCTTTAAACCTGTAATAATTTTGTCATTTTTGTCTGCGCCGTATTTTAATGTAATATGAATCATCTTGATACCATCAACGTCAATCATATCGAATTTCCTGATATACCCTTCTTTTAAAAGGATTTCTGCAATCGAAACCTTCATCTTTGAGCTGGGTACATCTACTGTATCATGCTTTGCAGTATTCGCATTACGGATTCTTGTAAGCATATCTGCAATAGGATCGCTCGTCATCATCTTAGTTTTACCTCCTTACCAGCTTGCTTTCTTCACACCTGGAATCTGTCCTTTATAAGCTAACTCACGGAAGCAGATTCTGCATATTCCGTATTTTCTTAAATAAGCATGTGGACGACCACAAATTCTGCAACGGCTGTATTCCCTTGTAGAAAATTTAGCTTTCCGCTGCTGCTTTACTTTCATAGAAGTCTTAGCCATGAAATTCCCTCCTTATTTCTTAAAAGGCATACCGAACTGTGCCAATAATTCACGAGCCTCTTCATCAGTTTTTGCAGTTGTAACTACAATAATATCCATACCCCTGATTTTATCTACTTTGTCATATTCAATTTCAGGGAATATCAACTGCTCCCTGATACCAAGTGCATAATTGCCTCTTCCGTCAAATGCGTTCGGGTTGACACCTCTAAAGTCACGTACACGAGGTAAGGCAAGATTTACAAGACGGTCCAGGAATTCATACATCCTTTCCCCCCTCAAAGTTACCTTACAGCCAATTGGCATCCCCTCTCTGAGCTTGAAATTTGCAATAGAATGCTTCGCTTTCGTTGGTACAGCTTTCTGGCCTGTAATAATTTCCAACTCTGCCATAGCTGCATCAAGAATCTTAGAATTTTCTTTTGCCTCGCCAATACCCATATTGACAACAATCTTTTCAAGCTTAGGCACCTGCATAACGTTTTTATATCCAAACTTTTTCATCATAGCGCCAATGATATCATTCTGATAAGTTTCTTTTAAACGAGTCAACGTATTATTCCTCCTTTCCGAAATTAGTCAATCACTTCACCAGTTGCTTTTGCATAACGAACTTTCTTTCCGCCTTCAATCTTAAATCCAACACGGGAAGCTTTTCCTTTGCTAACATACATAACGTTAGATGCATCGATAGGGGCAGACTGCTGCACAATCCCGCCCTGTGGATTTGCCTGGCTTGGCTTTGCATGCTTAGTAACCTGGTTAATACCTTCAATAATAAGCTTACCGCCTTTTACTACAGATGTTACTTTGCCTTCCCTACCTTTATCTTTACCTGCGATAACCTTTACCATATCGCCCTTTTTAATCTTGCTGGTTGCCACAATGACACCTCCTTATAATACTTCTGGTGCTAACGAAACGATTTTCATAAAATGTTTGTCCCTTAATTCCCTCGCAACAGGCCCAAAGATACGGGTTCCTCTTGGCGTCTTGTCTTCACGGATAATAACTGCTGCATTTTCATCAAACCTGATATATGAACCATCTGGGCGACGGGTTTTATTTACCGTACGCACAACGACAGCCTTTACAACATCACCCTTCTTTACAACACCGCCTGGCGTTGCATCTTTGACAGAAGCAACAATAATGTCGCCAATATTAGCGTACCTTCTTGTTGAACCGCCCATAACTCTGATACAAAGAAGTTCTTTAGCACCTGTATTATCAGCTACTTTAAGTCTAGATTCCTGCTGTACCATGATTACCTCCATATTCCGCAAAAATAATAACTATCTTGCTCTTTCGATTACCTCTACAAGCCTCCATCTCTTATCTTTCGATAATGGCCTTGTCTCCATAACTCTTACTCTGTCACCAATCTTACATGTATTCTCTTCATCATGAGCCTTTAACTTATAAGTTCTCTTGATGATTTTCCCATAAAGTGGATGCTTAACGTTATCTACTACTGCAACAACGATTGTCTTATCCATCTTGTCACTAACAACTTTACCTACACGGGTCTTCCTAAGATTTCTCTCCACGTCCGTGTCCTCCTTTCCGTGTTGTCCCGAAGCGGACCTGAATCAATTAGTTCTGTGCTGACGCGAGCACTGTCTGAATCCTTGCAATATTTTTCTTAACTTCTTTGATTCTGCTTGTATTGTCCAACTGGTTTGTTGCGTTCTGGAATCTCAAATTGAAAAGCTCCTTCTTTGCTGCAACTAAATCCTCATTTAACTCTGCAATGGATTTCCCTCTTAACTCTTCCATAAACTGCTTACTCTTCACTGCCCGCACCTCCTTCTAAGTCTGCACGAGATACGACTTTACACTTAATCGGCAACTTATGTGTTGCAAGACGCAGTGCTTCCCTGGCAACCTCTTCTGAAACGCCAGCAATCTCGAACATAACACGACCAGGCTTAACGACTGCTACCCAGTACTCCAAAGCACCTTTACCTTTACCCATTCGGGTTTCAGCAGGAGTCTTTGTTACCGGCTTATCTGGGAAGATTTTAATCCAGACTTTACCACCACGCTTGATATGACGTGTCATGGCAATACGGGCTGCCTCAATCTGGTTCGACTTAATCCATGCCGGCTCTAAAGCTACAATACCATATTCACCATAAGTGATTTTATTTCCTCTGAGCGCTTTTCCTGTCATTCTACCACGGAACTGCTTACGATGTTTTACTCTCTTCGGCATTAACATTATTTATCGCTCCCTTCCTTTTTGTCATTCTTCTTGGCTGGAAGTACCTCGCCGTTATATACCCATACCTTTACACCAATTTTACCATAAGTTGTATCAGCTTCTGCAAAACCATAATCAATATCAGCACGCAATGTCTGGAGAGGGATTGTGCCCTCGCTGTAAAACTCTGTACGAGCCATATCTGCACCACCAAGACGGCCAGAACATGCTGCCTTGATTCCCTTAGCGCCAGTCTTTAATGTCCTGCTCATGGCAGACTTCATAGCACGGCGGAAAGAAATACGGTTTTCCAACTGCTGGGCAATGTTTTCTGCTACAAGCTGCGCATGCCTGTCTGGGTTCTTGATATCCATAATCTTGATATCAAGGGCAACTTTTCTGTCAAGCACCTTTAAGAGCTCTTTCTTTAAATTCTCAATTTCAGCTCCACCCTTACCAATTACGAAGCCAGGCTTTGCTGTATGAATAATTACTCTAACTTTGTCGGCAGGCCTTTCAATTTCAATCTTGGAAATACCAGCGCTGTATAATTTCTTCTTAACGAATTCCCTGATTTTGTAATCTTCTACAAGAAAGTCTGCAAATTTATCTTCTGCATACCAATTTGAATCCCAGTCACTGATAATGCCGACCCTTAAACCATGAGGATTAACTTTTTGTCCCATCTTAATCTCCTTTCATAGACCAACCAAACGACTAACGCTCATTCAGAATGATTGTAATATGGCTCATCCTCTTCTCAATGCGATAAGCCCTGCCCTGTGCCCTTGGCCTGATTCTCTTCATTGTCGGTCCCTTATTTGCAAAGCATTCTTCAATATATAAATCATCTGGATTCATACCATTGTTGTTTTCTGCATTTGCAACTGCAGATTGCAGTAATTTCAAAATAATGCTGGAAGCATATCTTGGGTTATATGATAAAATACCGATTGCCGTTTCTACGTCCTTGCCTCTGATGGCATCTAACACATAACAAGCCTTCTGAACAGAAACCCTTGCATAAGATAACTTTGCAGAAGGTCTGGTGTCTCTCTGGTTTTCATTTCTCTCTCGCTTAATCTGAGATCTATGTCCCTTTGCCATTGCCGAAGCCTCCTTTCAAAAAAGTGATATTATTCTATATTTTTCCGTCCGATCAAAGAATGGCCTATCCCGCTTCCGGGACAGGATATCCCATACTCTTATCTTCTTCCTTTTTTCTCGTCTTTCCCATGGCCCCTGTAAGTCCTAGTAGCTACAAACTCTCCAAGCTTGTGCCCTACCATATCTTCTGTAACATATACAGGTACATGTTTTCTTCCATCATGTACTGCAAATGTCAGTCCAACAAATGATGGAAAAATAGTGGAACGACGTGACCATGTCTTAATAACCTGTTTGTCACCGGATGCTACTGCAGCATCAACCTTTTTCAGAAGGCTTGCATCCGCAAAAGGTCCTTTTTTTAATGAACGTGCCATTGTATCCTCCATTCTGCCAGGTATCCCCAGCTATTAACCTACTTTGTATTCAACGCTTTACCATCTCTTCTTCTTACAATCATCTTATTTGACTGCTTGTTCTTCTTACGTGTCTTCAAGCCAAGAGCAGGTTTACCCCAAGGAGTACATGGACCCGGACGGCCGATACCTGCTTTTCCTTCACCACCACCATGTGGATGGTCATTAGGGTTCATAACAGAACCGCGGACAGTAGGCCTGATACCCATATTGCGCTTACGCCCTGCCTTACCGATATTTACAAGGGCATGCTCGCCATTGCCGATAATACCAATTGTAGCACGGCAGATAATTGGCACCATTCTCATTTCACCGGATGGAAGCCTGAGCGTTGCATACTTTCCTTCCTTTGCCATAAGCTGTGCACTGTTCCCTGCTGCACGGACAAGCTGCCCGCCTTTTCCAGGATAAAGCTCAATATTGTGAATCTGTGTACCAACCGGGATATTTTCAAGTGGAAGGCAATTGCCAACCTCAATTTCAGCCGTTGGGCCATTCATAACCTTCTGGCCAACTTTTAAGCCATTTGGGGCAAGAATATATGCCTTCTCCCCATCAGCATATGCAATTAATGCAATATTGGCTGTTCTGTTTGGGTCGTACTCAATTGTTTTAACAGTTCCTTCCACACCATCTTTATTTCTTTTGAAATCAATAATCCTATATTTTCTTCTGGATCCGCCGCCGCGATGCCTTACTGTAATCTTACCCTGCGCATTACGTCCAGCATTCTTCTTTAATGACACAGTTAATGACTTTTCAGGCTTTGTTGCTGTGATTTCTACTTTATCAGTCACTGTCATGTGCCTTCTGGAAGGTGTATATGGGTTAAATGTTTTAATTCCCATGACATATTCTCCTTTCAATACTCTATCATTATAATTAATGATTTGCGTGATAGTTCGTTACTGCCTGCCCTACAGCCAGCACAGCAAAAAGTAACTCAAATTTTCCACGCATCCTCTAAAGAGATTGCTTTGACAAACTTACTAATTTATCCGCCATATCTTACAGGCCTTCAAAAATCTCAATCTCTGAAGAGATTGTTTCGACAAGCCTATTAATTTATCAGGCTATATCCTACAGGCCTTCAAAAATTTCAATGTCTTTAGATTCCTTCGTCAACTGAACGATTGCCTTTTTCTTTTTGGCAGTTTTTCCAAATGTCCTGCCACGGCGGCGGGTTTTTCCCTCCAAGTTCATTGTGTTGACTTTTGCAACCTTCGTCCCCTCAAACAGCTTTTCTACTGCATCCTTTACCTGGGACTTTGTTGCATCTGGGTGTACAGCAAATGTGTACTTCTTTTCTTCCATAGCCATCATAGATTTTTCTGTGATAATCGGCTTCAGGATGATATCATAATACTTTAAATCTGCCATTATGCGTACACCTCCTCAATTTTAGACACAGCGTTCTTTGTAATAACAACCGTCTCATATTTCAAAATATCATATACATTAACCGAATTAAATGGTACAACACGGACGCCTTTAATATTCCTTGCAGAAAGTTCAACATTTGCATTGTCTTCACCATCCAGCACAACCAGCGCCTTCTTAACCTTTAATGCATCCAGGACGCCTACCATTTTCTTTGTCTTAATCTCATCAAATTTCAGAGAATCCATAACAAGAAACTTATTCTCATCTACCCTTGATGTCAGTGCAGAACGGATAGCAGCCGCCTTCTCCTTACGGTTCATCTTAAAAGAATAATCTCTTGGCTTTGGAGCAAATACCACTCCACCGCCTGTCCACTGTGGAGCCCTGATAGAACCCTGCCTTGCATGGCCGGTTCCTTTCTGCCTCCAAGGCTTCTTGCCGCCGCCACGTACTTCAGAACGTGTCTTTGCACTCTGATTCCCCTGACGCTTATTTGCAAGCTGTAATACAACAGCCATATGCATTAAATGCTCGTTTACCTTAACAGCGAAAACATCATCATTTAAGTCCATCTTACCAACTTCGCTGCCTTCCATATTATAAACAGATACGTTAGCCATCTGTGTGTTCCTCCTTTCCAAAAGAATTATTTATGAACCTTTACGCTTTCCTTTAACATAACGCAAGCTTTCTTTGGCCCTGGCACAGCGCCCTTTACAAGGATTAAGTTCTGCTCTGCATCTACCTTTACTACCTCAAGATTCTGGATAGTTACTTTTACAGAACCCATGTGGCCAGGCATCTTCTTGCCCTTAAATACACGGCTTGGGTCAGAACATGCACCATTGGAACCTGCATGCCTGTGGAACTTAGAACCATGCCCCATAGGCCCTCTATGGAGACCATGCCTCTTAATTGCACCCTGGAAGCCTTTTCCCTTTGTTGTACCACTGACGTCAATCTTATCGCCAGCTTCAAAGATATCAGCCTTAATTTCCTGTCCAAGCGTATACTCCTCAGCGTTCTCAAATTTAAATTCTTTCAGATATCTTTTACCAGTAACACCTGCTTTCGCAAAATGCCCCTGTAATGGCTTATTTACACCATGAATCCTTTTTACTTCTTTCTTTCCAGTTGCATCTCTGCTGATTACTTTGTCTTTCTTATCAACAAAGCCAACCTGTACTGCACTGTAGCCGTCATTGTCAACGGTTTTTACCTGTGTAACATAACAAGGACCAGCCTGAAGCACAGTAACCGGAGTTAAAACTCCATTCTCATTGAAGATTTGTGTCATACCAACCTTCGTAGCTAAAATAGCTTTCTTCATACTAAATGCACCTCCTGTTAATCTACAGCGGATTTCATTATCCCGTTTTGCATCTTCCCGCCAATAGGCTTTTGATGGCTCTGAACCATGAAATCATCCTAGATGGTCTATAATGTGCAAGTTCGTAAACCAAAAACTCGGTCTGCCTGTAAAAGCAGCATCTATATAAACCCTAAGACTTTCCTTATAATTATTTCTCCTTCATCTTTAAAACAACAGCAACACCAGATGGCATTTCCATTTTTGTCAATGCTTCAATGGTCTTCTGTGTTGGGGCAATCACATCAATCAACCTCTTATGGGTTCTCTGCTCAAACTGCTCCCTGGAATCTTTGTACTTATGGACAGCACGGAGAATCGTTACTACCTCCTTCTTTGTTGGAAGAGGTACAGGACCGCTAACCTTAGCACCTGTTTTCTTCACTGTCTCAATAATTTTCCCAGCAGCATGATCAACCTGATTGTGGTCATACGCTTTGAGGGTAATCCTCATTACATTTGTTGCCATAAAAAAAGCCGCCTCCTTTTCGCACTTTTGCAGGCATTACTGATCTGCGGGTTTCCCCTATGCCTGTTCATTACAGCGGAACAAGTGGTGACTGTACACTTAACCGGGCGTGTCCTGCTTAGGTTTACATAATCAGCAGGCTTCCCTCTTTTCTGCACATCGGCAGAATATGAAATTGTACAGTGACTTGTCGCCAGTTTCCTAACTTGACATTCGCTCCACGGAAAACCTGCAGCCTGTTCCCAGGTCGCAGCAACCTCACGCTTCAACGCTATCAATGTCACAGCAAGTCATATCTTACTATACTTTCCCTTTATTTGCAAGGGTTTTTTTGATATTTTTTATATCTTTAACTATTTTACTGTTACTATTCACAGCCAACCGTAGCCAAATTTAAGGAAATAAAAAATATCTTCCCCTGTGAAGCGCTTTCATTATATGCGGCA
>CAJUJR010000079.1 GCA_910586605.1 uncultured Lachnospiraceae bacterium
TCACCAAATAATTGGATGGCAATTAGAGAGTATCCGTTCATGCGTTTATTCTGGTAGAGGGGACAGGAACACTTGACAGATACTGGGATTCATCTTATAATCAATATACATATATGTTAAATAGGTTTATAGGAATAAATCTTTATTTGATGAAGGAGGATAAGCAATGGGACAGATAAAAGAAAGTGCAGCCGAGTTAATTGGGGAAACTCCAATTTTAAAATTAAACCACTATGCGCCAAGGGCAGGTGTGGAAGATGCTGTTATATTGGCAAAGTTAGAATATCTGAATCCGGCGGGTTCTGTAAAGGATAGGATTGCACTTGCAATGATAGAAGATGCTGAAGGACGGGGAATTTTAAAGCCTGGGGCGACGATTATTGAGCCGACATCAGGAAACACTGGGATTGGCCTAGCTGCAGTTGCTGCAGCAAAAGGATATAAGGCAGTGCTTACGTTGCCAGAGACCATGAGTATGGAAAGAAGGAATTTACTGAAAGCATATGGGGCAGAGTTGGTATTGACAGAAGGCGCAAAAGGTATGAAAGGTGCGATTGAAAAGGCAAAAGAGTTAGAGAAGGATATTCCAGACTCTGTTATCTTAGGGCAGTTTGAGAATCCTGCAAATCCGGCCATCCATAAGAGAACAACAGGGCCGGAAATCTGGAGGCAGACGGATGGGGAAGTGGATATTTTTGTAGCAGGCGTGGGAACTGGCGGTACGGTTACTGGTGTTGGGGAATATTTAAAGTCCCAAAACCCAAATATCAAAGTAGTTGCCGTAGAACCTGCTGCAAGCCCTGTGCTTTCGCAGGGGATAGGGGGCTCCCACAAGATTCAGGGGATAGGGGCAGGGTTTGTGCCAGAAGTACTGAATACAGAAATTTATGATGAAGTGATTACCATAGAAAATGAGGAGGCTTTTGAAGAGGGGAGGCTGTTTGCTGTTAGCGAGGGGATACTAGTTGGTATTTCTTCCGGCGCTGCGTTAAAGGCAGCGGCAATTCTAGCAAAAAGGCCGGAAAATAAGGGGAAAACAATTGTAGTACTGCTTCCGGATTCTGGGGACAGATATCTATCAACACCATTGTTTCGTAACTGAATGGAAAACTGTGCAGTAAGATAGTGGTTGCCGACAGGAATGAGGGAGAACAATGAAAATTTCAACAAAAGGGCGTTATGCAATCCGCGTAATGCTTGATTTAGCAAAACAGGGTTCAGGGGAGTATATTCCATTGCTGGATATTGCAAAACGGCAGGATATTTCAGAAAAATATTTGGAATCTATTGTGGCTGTGCTTAGTAAAAATGATTTTTTAATGTCCCTCCGCGGGAAAGGAGGCGGCTACAAACTTGTAAAAAGGCCGGAGGAATATACGGTAGGGAGTATTTTAAAGCTGGTAGAGGGGTCGTTTGCCCCGGTTGCATGTTTGGAGAAGAAACCAAACCGCTGTGAAAGGTCGGCAGAGTGTGAAACGCTAAAAATGTGGGAAGGATTGGAAAAACTTCTGGAAGAATATTTTGGCAGTATTACGCTTGCTGATTTAATGGAACAGGAGAATGGCGCAGATTATTATATTATTTGACGGCAAAGTTGGCTGGTTTTACGAATGATGTCAAGAACAGCCGTGAATAGTAATGGTAACAGAGGCTTAGAGCCAAAAGCGGTTAGCAATTTATAGCATCAGTTAAACCATAGTTTCTTAGGGAAGGGGGATATTTATGGCATTGGCGCCGGAACAGACGGAGCGTTATTTACGGCATATCCTTTTAAAAGAAGTAGGCATAGTAGGGCAGGAAAAGTTACTGGGCAGCAAAGTATTGGTAATTGGAGCCGGCGGGCTTGGCTCTCCGGCGGCGATGTACCTGGCTGCAGCGGGGGTTGGGACAGTTGGGATTGCAGATGCAGACAAGGTGGATTTGTCAAACCTGCAAAGACAAATTCTCCACAGTACCGAACGTATTGGGCAGGCAAAGGTTTTATCGGCAAAGGACACGATAAAATCAATAAATCCAGAGGTATCCGTACCTGTTTTTCAGGAAATGGTTTCTTCAGAGAATATTATGGGTCTGCTCCAGGAGTATGATTTTATCCTGGACTGCACAGATAATTTTGAGACTAAATTTTTAATTAATGACGCCTGTGTTGCAACAGGGAAACCTTTTTCCCATGCAGGGATTTTGCGTTTTCGGGGGCAGCTTATGACATATGTTCCAGGAAAGGGGCCATGTTACCGCTGTGTGTTCCAGTCGCCTCCCCCAAAGGACGCAGTGCCTTCCGCTAAAGAGACGGGGATTATTGGCGCTATGGGCGGTGTGATTGGCAGCCTGCAGGCGATGGAGGCAATCAAATACCTCCTTGGCATTGGGGATTTACTGACGGGAAGGCTTCTAACATATGATGCGCTGAAAATGGAATTCCGTATGGTAAAGCTGCCAAAGGAAAATAAATTGTGCCCGGCATGTGGGAAAATTGGGTAAGCGAATTGTGAAGGTTTATTTTATAACAATTGCTTAAGAATGAGGTGAGCAGGTTTTGGTTTATATCGGGGAAAAGGACTATGAAAGGCTTGTAGAGCATTGTCTGGAGTGCCTTCCAATGGAAGCGTGCGGGCTGCTTGGCGGTATACAATACAAGAAGAAAAAGCAGATAAAAAGGATATATTTTTTAACAAATATGGATAACAGCGCAGAGCATTTTTCAATGGCTCCCAAAGAACAATTTACTGCGATAAAAGATATGCGGGCAAATGGATGGGAGCTGCTTGGCAATTTTCATTCCCATCCAGCATCACCACCAATGTTGTCAAAAGAGGACATACGGTTAGCTTATGACATTTCAATAAGTTATCTGGTTTTGTCCCTGGCAGACCCAGAGAACCCAGTATTAAATGCGTTTCAGATTGACAGGGAGAAAAACGTTTTAAAGGAGGCATGGAAAAAATATGTTTTGCATTAGTGTCAGCTTTAAAAAGTCACCGCTCAAAATCCGGCAGAAATTTGCATTTCTTCCTGAGGAGCAGAAACAGTTTTTGGCTTTTTTGCAAAAGCAGGAGGCAGTTTCTGGCAGTGTGGTAGTCTCTACCTGTAACCGCAGCGAGATTTATGTGACTGGGAAAAAGGACGCGTTTCAAGCTGTAGAGGATGGTTTATTTGCCCAGAAAGGGATTGATAGGGAAATTATCAAAAAAGAAGGGTTCTATTATAGTGGGAAGAAGGCAGTCCGCCATTTGTTCCAGGTAATATGCGGGCTGGATTCGATGGTTCTTGGGGAAGATGAAATCCTTCACCAGATCAGGGAGGCATATCAGGCTTCTGTGCTTGGCAATGCAGCAGATGGGGAAATCCATATTGTCTTTCAGGAAGCAATCCATTGTGCAAGGCTTTCAAAGACAAGGACACGCCTTTCGTCAACGCCAGTATCCATTGGTACTTTGGCGGCTAATGCGGCGGAAAAACATATCAATGCTTTAGGCTATAAAAAAGAAGGTAAAGCAAAAGCGCTTGTCATTGGGGCCACCGGGAAAATTGGTTCAATTGTGGCGAAAGATTTAGCGGCGAAAGGAATTGAAGTAGTCGGGACACAGAGGAAAAAGCACCAGGGGGAAGAGATTTTTGCAGCGCATAAGGGCAAGGTTACTTTTGTGGATTTTGACAAGCGATATGATTATATTGCAGATATGGATATTATTGTAAGCGCTACGGCAAGCCCCCATTATACTTTGACAAAAAAAGAATATGAGAAGCGGCGGAAGGGAAAGGGACATCTTTTGGTTGACCTTGCTGTGCCTTATGATATTGACCATGCCATCCAAGAATCTAAAAGGGTGGTTCTTTTGGATATTGATTATTTTTCTAATCTATCAAAAAAAAATGGGAATATTAGGATAAAGGAGGCGGAGCAGGCGGAAGGGATTTTAAGGGAATGCGTAGAGGATGTTATGAAGAAACTCTATATCCGGGAGTTTTTAAGAGAATGGGAAAGTGCAGGAAAAGAGCCAAAAGGATGGTCCTGGAAAATGATTTATTATCTGAAAGAGACGTTAGACAGTGATTTGTTTTTTGAGGTGCTTCAAAAGTGTAAGGAGGGAAAAGAAAAATGGCATATTTCCCTTTTATGATGGATATTTGTAATAAGAGCTGCCTAATTGTTGGAGGTGGGAAGATTGCGCTCCACAAGGCGAATATTCTTCTGGGGTTTGAGGCAAATATCGTGGTTGTTTCACCGGTATTTGAAAAAGAGTTTTTTCCTTTGGAAAAGGGGCAGGAGCGAATTTATTTACGGGAACGTGAGTTTTTGGAACAGGATTTGGACGGGATGGATTTTGCAGTTGCAGCGACAGGAAGCAAAGAACTGAACTTACAGATTTCTAATCTATGCAGGGAAAAAGGCTTGCCTGTCAATGCGGTTGACCAGAAAGAAGCCTGTTCATTTTATTTTCCGGCGATGATACAAGACCATGATATTTTGGTGGCCATTTCTTCTGGGGGACAAAGCCCGGCCGCAGTATCGTACCTAAAGGAAAAGCTTGTATCAGCAGTGCCGGGGTACTATGGGAAAATGACAGAATTAGCCGGGCAGTACCGGCAGTATATTTTAAATAATGTATCTTCTGCTAAAAGGCGGAAGGAGATATTTTATCAGCTTCTTGCTTATGGGGAAAACCATAATGGGGAAATCCCAGAAGAATTGGTAAAAAAACTTGTGGGGGAAATGGAATAATGGCTGGAAAAAAGATAAGAATCGGGACAAGGAGAAGCAGGCTTGCTATCGAACAGGCAAATCTTGTAATTGCTGCATTGCAGAGAGGTTTCCCAGAGATTATTACAGAAAAAGCATTTATCCGCACAGAGGGAGATAAAGTGTTAGATAAGCCGCTTCCTGCATTCGGGGGGAAGGGAGTATTTATTACAGAGTTAGAGGATGCACTGATGAATGGAGAAATCGACCTTGCTGTCCACAGTGCAAAAGATATGCCTGCAGAACTTGACAAGAGCCTTGTGATTGCCGGTGTGCTTCCTAGGGAAGATGCAAGGGATGTTTTAGTGTCCAAAAAAGGGGCGCTTCCCCGAGAGGGGGATAAGAAAGAAGGCGATGGTTTTGTGATTGGTACTGGAAGCCCAAGGAGGCAGCTCCAGATAAAAGAACTCTATCCAAAGGCAATTTGCAAGGGGCTGCGTGGAAATATTACAACGAGGCTCCAAAAGCTCCGTGATGGGGAGTATGACGGCATTATCCTGGCAGCGGCGGGGTTAAAACGGCTGGGGCTTCTGGTGGAAGAGGATTTGGAATACCGTTTTCTTTCTTATGGGGAAATGGTGCCTGCGGGCGGGCAGGGGATTATTGCCATAGAGGGAAGAAGTGGGGATGCCGTATTAAAACTGGTGCAGGAGATATCCGATACAAAAGCATATGAAGAATTAGAAACCGAGCGGGAAATCCTCCGGAAGTTAAATGCAGGATGCCATGAGGCAGTCGGTGTTTTTTCACAGCATCAAGGGGACAAAATGCAAATCTATATGGCTTTGGAAAAAGAAGGACAGCTTTGCAGGATGTACGAATCAGGAAATGCCAAAAATAGGCAGGCGTGCATAAAGAAGCTAATAAGGGGGTAATTAATTTATGTTGCGTGGCAGGAAAGAAGGTGGAGAGAATGGGGAAGGTTTATCTGACAGGCGCAGGGCCTGGTGAAGAAGGGCTTTTGACAATAAAAGGGATGGAGCTTTTAAAAGAGTGTGATTGTGTTATTTATGACCGCCTGGCTTCTGAAGGGCTGCTTCGTTATGCCAGAAAGGGATGTGAAAAAATATACGTGGGGAAAGAGGCAGGACATCATTATAGAAAGCAGGAAGAGATTAATGAAATCCTGGTGGAGTGTGCCCAAAAATATACAACGGTTGTGCGCTTAAAGGGCGGCGACCCATTTGTTTTTGGGAGGGGCGGTGAAGAGGCACAAACCCTGCAAAGACATCAGATTCCTTTTGAGGTAGTCCCAGGCGTCAGTTCCGCAATAGCCGTGCCGGAATGCGCCGGGATTCCAGTGACGCACCGCAGGGTAAGCAGGAGTTTCCATGTAATAACGGGCCATACTGACAATTCTTTGGAAGATACGGAATATAATTATAAAGCGTTGGCAGAATTGGAAGGTACTTTGATATTTTTAATGGGGTTTTCAAGGCTTGGGCTGATTGCCAGTAAGCTAATAGAAGCCGGGAAAGACAGGGATACGCCTGTGGCTGTTATTGCAGATGGGACAACAGAGTTTCAGCGCATTGCCAGGGGGACACTCTGTTCTATTGAAGAAGAGGTTATAAAAAGTAAACTTTCGCCGCCTGCAGTGATTGTAATTGGGGAAACGGCATCCTTTCAGTTTCAAGGAAACCAAGGCAGGAAAAGGATAGGGGTGACAGCAACAGAGCCTTTGCAAAAAAAACTCAAGGCAGCATTTGGACGGGAAGGCATAGAGGCAGTCCCTGTATTTACGATGAAAATAAAAAAGACAGCGCAGATGGAACGGCTAAGGCAGGAACTGGACCGTATAGAGCAGTACCAATGGGTTTTGTTTACCAGCCAGAATGCAGTGTCCCTTTTTTTTGAAGAAATGAAGACAAAGGAGATGGATATCAGGAGGCTTGGAAAATTAAAATTTGCCGTTTTGGGAAGTGGAACTGCGGAAAAACTAAAAGAATATGGGATTTTGGCAGATTTTGTCCCATCCTGTTACCAGGTTTCTGTTATGGCGCATGAATTTGCAACAGTAGTAAAAAGGGAAGAAAAGGTTTTAATGCCAAGGGCAGTGCAGGCAAGCACAGAACTCGAAAAGATTCTGGAAGAGAATGGTATTTCCTTTTGCAATCTTGCAATTTATGATGTAGAGGGAAGGCCTGGGACGCAGAAGATGGATTTGGAAGGCATTGAGTATCTTGTCTTTGTCAGCGCTTCCGGCGTGCAGTCATTTTTTGAAGAGGTGAAGAAACAGGGAATTTGCCTGCCAGAGGGGATAAAGACAGCATGTATTGGGAAAGTTACCAGCCGGAAGCTAAAGCAGCTTTACAGGCCTGCCAATATTGTGGCAGGCGTAAATAATGTAAATGGCTTGGCAGAGGCTGTATTAGAGTATATAAAGAATGGCAGATAAATCAGTTAGTTACACAGTTTTTGAAAACAGAATAGAAATGAGGGAAAAGAAATGGTACGTATGAGACGGCTGCGGGTAAATGAGGAAATGCGGAGCCTTGTCAGGGAAACTTCGCTTCAAAAGTCTGATTTGGTTTACCCGGTTTTTGTAATTGAAGGGAAAAATATTAAGAATCCGGTAGATTCCATGCCGGGAATTTATCAGTACTCAATTGACAGGCTGGGGGAAGAGTTAAAAAGGGCAGCAGAATCCGGGATATCGGCAGTTCTTGTTTTTGGGATTCCGGAGCATAAAGATGATACTGGGAGCGAAGCATATAATGCGGAAGGCGTGACACAGAGGGCAGTCCGCTATATGAAGGAGAAGTTCCCAAAACTTTTAGTAATTGCTGATGTCTGCCTTTGTGAGTATACTTCCCATGGCCATTGTGGGTTGGTCTGTAATGGGGAAATATTAAACGATGAAACGCTGGGGCTTTTGGCAAAAATGTCTGTCAGCTTGGCAAAGGCAGGGGCAGATATGATTGCGCCATCAGATATGATGGATGGAAGGGTGGAATATATAAGGAAGGCATTAGACAAGGAAGGGTTCTGCAATACGGCAATTATGGCATATAGTGCAAAGTTTGCCTCCGGGTATTATTCACCATTCCGGGACGCTGCGCATTCTGCCCCTGCATTTGGCGACAGGAGGACATATCAAATGGACCCAGCCAATGGGAAAGAGGCTGTCCGTGAGTGTAAGTATGATATTGAAGAAGGGGCGGATATTGTTATGGTAAAGCCTGCGCTTGCTTACCTTGATGTAGTAAAGGAAGTCTCAAGGCAGGTGGAATGCCCGATTGCTGTATATAATGTTAGTGGGGAATACTCTATGGTAAAAGCAGCCGCGCAGAATGGATGGATTGATGAAAAGCGTATCGTTATGGAAAATATGCTTGCAATGAAAAGAGCCGGTGCAAAAATTATTATTACATACCATGCCATTGAAATAGCAGGATGGCTTGACGGGCAGGAAAAATTGAAGGCAAAGGAGCAGTAAGATGCATAAACAATCAGATAATTTATTTGAAAAGTCAAAAGAAATAATGCCAGGCGGCGTAAACAGTCCAGTAAGGGCATTTCAGGCAGTTTCCAGGAATCCATTGTTTATCCACCATGCGAAGGGATCTAAAATTTATGATGCAGATGGAAATGAATATATTGACTATGTTTGCTCCTGGGGGCCGGGTATATTAGGCCATGCAATGGGGCAGGTAGTGAAGGCAGTACAGAAGACATGTGAAAATGGGTTGACCTTTGGCGCCCCAACAGAAAAAGAATATATCCTTGCAAAGATGGTACAAGAAAGAATGCCTTCTATGGAAATGCTCCGCCTTGTAAATTCTGGTACAGAAGCGGTAATGAGCGTAGTCCGTGTAGCAAGGGGATTTACCGGGAGGGATAAAATAGTAAAATTCCGCGGCTGTTATCATGGGCATTCGGATGGGCTGCTTGTCAAAGCAGGTTCTGGAGCGTTGACACAGTCTGTTCCTGACAGCCTTGGCGTGCCAAAAGATTATATAAAAAATACATTGGTGGCAGAATATAATGATATTGCTTCTGTGGAAGCTTTATTTGAAAAAGAAGGGAAAGAGATTGCAGCGATTATTGTAGAACCAGTGGCAGCAAATATGGGTGTGGTTCTTCCGGAAAAAGGTTTTTTGCAGTCGCTCCGGGAAATTGCTGATAGGTATCAGTCATTGTTGGTGTTTGACGAGGTAATTACAGGTTTCCGGCTTGCTGCAGGAGGGGCGCAGGAATACTTCCAAGTAAAGCCAGACCTTACGACGCTGGGTAAGATTATTGGGGGAGGCATGCCGATGGCGGCATATGGAGGCAGAAAAGAGATTATGGAGATGGTTGCCCCGGTGGGCAGAGTTTACCAGGCCGGTACCTTGTCTGGAAACCCTGTTGCAACAGCCGCGGGGATAGAAACCTTAAAAATCCTTGGACAACAGCCGGAGATTTATGAGGAGCTTGCGCAGAATACCAAAAAAATTGCAGATACCATAAGGGAGGTATTTGGGGATAGGGTATGTGTGAATCAGATTGGATCTTTAATGAGTGTATTTTTTACAGAAGAAAAGGTGATAGATTATAAATCGGCTGTTTCTTCTGATACGAAAAAATATGCAGCTTATTTTAACGATATGCTGGGAAGGGGAATCTATCTTGCGCCTTCCCAATTTGAGTCCATGTTTGTTTCTGCTGCCCATACACAGGAAGATTTGCAGAAGACAATAGAGGCAATTAAGCGAATAGGGGAAAAACTTATTAACCTACTTTACAAATAGGGAAATAGGTGATATAATAAGTGCCAGATAAAGGAAAAGCAGTACAGGAATGAGGTGGAGGGTGAAAGAAAAAAAGAGGAAAGGATAATATGCAAACATATATCTTTCATCCTTTGTGTTTGCGCCTCAAATGAAAATACAAGCATTTTCGCTTGAGGCTTGGTACAAATCATGGCTAAAAAAACATATGCAGAAAGAGAATTAAAATTTGAAACATTACAGTTACATGCAGGGCAGGAACAGCCTGACCCAGTTACAGATGCAAGGGCAGTGCCTATCTACCAGACTTCGTCTTATGTATTCCACAATTGTGAACATGCGGCGGCGCGGTTTGGATTAAAAGAGGCTGGAAACATTTATGGGAGGCTGACAAATCCTACAGAGGATGTCTTTGAACAGAGGATGGCGGCGTTGGAAGGCGGTGTGGCAGCGTTGGCAGTTGCTTCTGGGGCAGCGGCAATTACATATACATTTCAGAATCTGGCACAGGCAGGGGATCATATCGTAGCGGCAAAAAATATCTATGGGGGGACATATAATTTATTGGCACATACGCTCCCAGAATATGGCATTACAGCATCATTTGCAGAACCGACTTATGATGCGCTGGAACAGGCAATTCAGGAGAATACAAAGGCAATATTTATTGAAACTTTGGGGAATCCTAATTCTGATGTGGCAGATTTGGAAAAAATAGCAGAGGTTGCGCATGCCCACAAGATTCCGCTTGTTGTTGATAATACATTTGCAACGCCTTATCTTGTCCGGCCAATTGAATATGGCGCAGATATTGTAGTACATTCTGCAACAAAGTTTATAGGGGGTCACGGGACAACAATTGGCGGCGTTATTATAGACAGCGGGAAATTTGGCTGGGAAGAAAGTGGGAAATTTCCAGCCCTTACAGAGCCGAACCCAAGTTATCATGGTATTAGCTTTACAAAAGCAGTAGGCGCGGCCGCTTTTGTAACTAAAATCCGGGCAATCCTGCTTCGGGATATGGGAGCTACCCTGTCCCCGTTCCATGCATTTTTCTTCCTACAGGGGTTAGAAACGTTATCGCTCCGTGTGGAACGGCATGTAGAAAATGCTTTAAAGGTGGCAAAATATCTGAAAAACCATCCGCAGGTAGAAGCAGTACACCATCCGTCTGTTACAGAAGACGCCGCCCAAAAAGAACTTTACCGGAAATATTTCCCAAATGGGGGAGGTTCGATTTTTACCTTTGAGATAAAAGGCGATGCGCAGAAGGCAAAAAGATTTATTGACAATCTGGAACTGTTTTCACTCCTTGCCAATGTTGCTGATGCAAAGTCGCTGGTAATCCATCCAGCGTCTACAACACATTCCCAATTAAATGAGGATGAACTGTCAGACCAGGGGATTAAGCCGAATACAATACGCCTGTCAATTGGCATAGAAAATATTGAGGATATTATCGAGGATTTGGAAGAGGCATTTCAGGCAGTGCGGTAATAAGATTTCGCATGGTGGTTAGAATGGCATAGCAGCATCCTGTTTGCCTGTTTCGTGAAAAGGAGTAGAGTGATGTTAGATTTATTAATTATAGGGAGCGGGCCGGCAGGGCTTTCTGCTGCCGTTTATGCAAAACGGGCAAATTTAAACGTCCTTGTTTTGGAAAAGGTTTATTGCGGGACAGGGCAGATTGCTGAGAGCAGCCAGGTAGATAATTATTTAGGGTTTGTGGGGATTAACGGTTATGAGTTGGGAGAAAAGTTCCGCCTTCACGCAGTCAATCTTGGTGCAGAATTTAAGCCAGGAGAGGCGGTAAGCTTTGAAGCTACAGGAGAAGGATGGAAAGTACAGTGCAGCAATGGGGATATCATTGAGGCAAAGGCAGTGATTTATGCGGCTGGGGCTATGCATCGCCATCTTGGGGTGCCAGGGGAGGAAGAATTTGCTGGAAAAGGGGTATCATATTGTGCGACTTGCGATGGGGCATTTTTCCGAAATAAAGATGCAGCAGTAATTGGCGGCGGCAATACCGCAATGGATGATGCACTGTATCTTTCAGACATTTGCACTAAAGTGTATTTGATCCATAGGAGGGATACATTCCGGGGCTCAGCAAAGACGCTGGAAAAAATACGCCAAAAAGAGAATATTGAAGTAGTAACACCTGCACAAATTGCAAAGATAGAAGGGGAAGATAAGGTCTGCTCTGTAGAACTGGGCGATGGCAGGGTTTTACAGGTGGATGGAGTATTTGTGGCAGTTGGCATGATACCACAGACAGATAAAATCAAGGAAATTGTAAATTTGGATGATATGAAGTATATAATTGCCGACGAAACAGGTAAGACTTCAGCACAGGGATTTTTTGTGGCAGGGGATGTCCGTACAAAACCACTCCGGCAAGTTGTTACTGCTGTGTCGGATGGGGCAAATGCCGCCGCTGCAGTAGTAGAATATTTAAACCATGAATAAAAAAGGGGAATGCGCTGGCATTCCCCTTTTTTATTCATTTTTTTGCCTGCGTTCTTCCATGTATTGGAAAATTTTCTGAAGAAGAATTTTGTCATCAAAATTCAGATGGTTGGAAGGTTCGTTAAAAAGCATGTCGTCTACATCAGGATATAGGTACTCCCCTAATAAAATGTCATTTGGTGTTACATTCAGTGCACGGCAGATAGAGAGCAGGGATTCTAATGACATGGCAACTGTACCATTTTCTATATGTGAGATATGGTTAACAGAAACTTCTGCCAGTTCTGCTAACTGTGCCTGTGTAAGATGCCGTTCTTTTCTGCGTGCTTTCACATTTTTTCCAACTTGTTTTAAGTTCATAAATGCCCTCGTTTCTAAATAGATTTTTATTTATATATAATAGATAGAGTAGATTTATTAAGCATAACAAGCCAGTCTGTAAAATAAAATGGATTGAAAAGATAAATGATCCTTAATAAGGATAGTTTTGGGGAGATTTTGTGTCAAATTGGCCTTAGGGCAATTGCAAAAAGTAAAGTTACTATTCACAGCCAATTGTAGCCAAATTTAAGGAAATAAAAAATATCTTCCCCTGTGCAGCGCTTTCATTATGTGCAGCATGAGAAAGCAGGATTCCTAATTTTCTGTAAAAAGCGAAAGTTCCTGAAATTTACAACCTGACAAAAATTTAGAAAGACATTCCTTCCTGTAGGACAATTTAGCTCTTTTAGAATTGCTTTGCTTTT
>CAJUJR010000080.1 GCA_910586605.1 uncultured Lachnospiraceae bacterium
GGGAAGAGATTTTTTATTGAGATCCGGCTACGATTGGCTGTGAATAGTAACAAGTTTAAAGTTTAGGATATAAAACTTGAAGCAGAGTCTTGACAGACCAGCCGTTTATTTAGTAAGATACTAATTAGTTGTAAATTCTATGATGAAGAGGAGTACATGTTTTATCCTTACAGAGAGGGCAATCCATCGGCTGCAAGATTGCACAGGCAATGATACATGGAAGGTAGCTTCTGAGAAGTGGTCCTGAAACAGGATTTCAGTAGGGGCCAACGGTTCATCCCGTTACCGATGGATAAAGGCGGCAAGCATTTTGGATGCCTGCTGCAATCAAAGGTGGTACCGCGTATATTCGCCCTTTGCCGTTTGGCAAAGGGCTTTTTGGATATACAGAAGTTTTCAGGAAGGAAGAGAAGAGATGGCAAAAGAGTTAGAGAAAAATTATAATCCTGCCGACATTGAAAAAAGAACGTATGGCAAATGGCAGGAGAAGAAGTATTTTCATGCAGAGGTAAACCGAGATAAAAAACCATTCACGATTGTAATGCCTCCCCCTAATATTACAGGGCAGCTCCATATGGGACATGCGTTGGATAATGCATTACAGGATATTTTAATCCGTTTTAAAAGGATGCAGGGATATGAGGCGCTTTGGGTTCCGGGGACAGACCATGCTTCCATTGCTACTGAGGCAAAGGTTGTTGAAAAGCTGAAGGAAGAAGGGATTTCTAAGGAAGAGATAGGAAGGGAGAAGTTTTTAGGGCATGTATGGGACTGGAAGAAGCAATATGGCGGACGTATTGTAGAACAGCTTAAAAAAATAGGTTCTTCCTGTGATTGGGACAGGGAACGTTTTACAATGGATGAGGGCTGTAATAAAGCGGTAAAAGAAGTCTTTGTGAAATTATACAACAAAGAGCTGATTTACCGGGGGGAACGTATTATTAACTGGTGTCCGCATTGCCTGACTTCTATATCAGATGCAGAAGTAGAGTATGAAGACCAGGCAGGGCATTTCTGGCATCTAAGGTATAAAACGGCAGACGGGACAGGGTATATTGATCTTGCAACAACACGCCCAGAGACGCTTCTTGGCGATACAGCAGTTGCAGTAAACCCAAAGGATGAAAGATACCAGGATATGATAGGGAAAATGCTTGACCTGCCGCTTGTGCACCGTCAGATTCCTATAGTTGCAGATGATTATGTAGATATGGAATTTGGGACAGGTGTTGTTAAGATTACGCCAGCGCATGACCCAAATGACTTTGAGGTAGGCCTCCGGCACAATCTGAAGATTGTCAATGTATTGACAGAGGATGCCAAAATTGTAGAGGATTACCCGAAGTATGCCGGAATGGACCGTTATGAGGCACGTAAGGCAATTGTGGCGGATTTGGAAGCAGAGGGCGCCCTCTTAAAGACTGAGGCGCATAGCCACAATGTAGGGACTTGTTACCGTTGCGGCACGACAGTAGAGCCGAGGGTGTCGGAGCAGTGGTTTGTGAAAATGGAGGATTTGGCAAAGCCTGCGATTGAAGCAGTTAAAAAAGGAGATACAAAATTTGTGCCGCCTCATTTTGACAAGACTTACTACCACTGGCTTGAGGGAATCCGTGACTGGTGCATTTCACGCCAGCTTTGGTGGGGGCACAGGATTCCGGCATTTTATTGTGATGGCTGTGGTGAAATGGTTGTGACAAAGGAGGATGCGCCTGTCTGCCCAAAATGTGGCAAACCAATGCGTCAGGATCCAGATACCCTTGACACTTGGTTTTCCTCTGCGCTTTGGCCTTTTTCAACGCTTGGATGGCCGGAAAAAACAGAAGAAATGGAGTATTTTTATCCAACTAGTACACTGGTGACAGGATACGATATTATCTTTTTCTGGGTAATCCGCATGATGTTTTCTGGCTTGGAGCATACAGGGGAAGTTCCGTTTGATACAGTATTGATTCATGGACTTATCCGTGATTCCCAGGGGCGTAAGATGAGCAAGTCACTTGGAAACGGAATTGACCCATTAGAGGTAATTGATAAATATGGGGCGGATGCGCTGCGCCTTACCCTTGTAACGGGGAATGCGCCAGGGAATGATATGCGTTTTTATTGGGAGCGTGTAGAGGCGAGCCGGAATTTTGCCAATAAAGTATGGAATGCTTCCCGTTTTATTATGATGCACCTTGGGGACGCCAAGATTACAGAACCAGCTAGGGAAGAACTTGCAGTGATTGACCGGTGGATTCTGTCAGAAGTGAATACCCTAGTAAAAGAAGTAACAGAAAATATGGAGAAATATGAGCTGGGTATTGCAGTTCAAAAAATTCATGACTTTATCTGGACTGAATTTTGTGACTGGTATATTGAGCTTGTAAAGCCAAGGTTATTTAATAAGGAGGAAAACCCTGTTTCAGCGAACGCAGCTTTCTGGACGCTTAAAACAGTGTTGGTGGATTCATTGAAGCTGCTTCATCCATATATGCCGTTTATTACAGAAGAAATATTCTGTACTTTGCAGTCAGAGGAAGAATCTATTATGGTTGCAAGTTGGCCAGAGTGTAGGGAAGGATGGGAAGACAAAGAAGCAGAGCAGAAGGCAGAAATGCTTAAGAATCTGGTTCGTGGTATCAGGAACACACGTACAGAGATGAATGTAGCGCCTTCCCGTAAGGCAAAGGTGTACCTGGTAGCAGATAATGAAGAGGTTTGTACAATCTTTAAAGAGTTGGAAGATTCCTACAGGCATATGATTTCTGCATCAGAAGTTTCCATCCAGTCAGACAAGGCTGGTATTGAGGAGAATGCAGTATCCTCAGTGATAGATAAGGCGACAGTCTATATGCCGCTTGCAGATTTGATAGACTTTAAGAAAGAAAGGGAACGCCTGGAAAAAGAGAAGAAGCGTCTGGAAGGCGAGTTAAAACGCGTGAAGGGGATGCTTGGGAATGAAAGGTTTATGAGTAAAGCCCCAGAACAGAAGATTGCCGAAGAGAAAGAAAAGCTTTTAAAATATGAAGGCATGATGCAAAAGGTAGAAGAAGAGCTTGCTGCCCTTTAAGGTGTTGTTATAGTTAGCAACCGGGGGTGCATTTAAAGCAGTGGGTTGTGTTTCTTAAACTAAAACAGGACACCGATTTATCGGCGTCCTGTTTTAATAAAATCATTTTGGTATATGTATATGCTATAATAAGCATTCTAATAATGCACCGCTGCCAGGCAGGTACATTTCTGAAATCTTGTGGTCTTCTGAACCATAATTAACTTTTGCAAATACGGTGCATACTAAATCAAGTGTTTCCTGTGTATATTTTAATGCTAATGACTGTGCAAGCAAGTTAAAGAAGGATGGGGTAATAGAATATCCCCAGCCCTCGGAATCTTCTTCGTCAAACATTTTTGGGATAAGGGATAATGTCTTATCTGTTACAGTATTATAAATGGACATCTCTAAGTAATTTGTCTCTGGATTAACATTACAGCGTAATTCACATAATTCGTCAGAACTGTCCCTGAAATGGATTTCTTCAAGAAATGTCATTGTTAATGAATCAACAGCAATGGAAGAATTTAATACAATACGGTCTTTATCAGTCTGAATCAAACGAATCAGTTTATCAATGCTGTTTTGGCTCATTACATCACTGCCTACGCCTTTTTTCTTTTCGGTAAGAAATTTCACTAAGGTATCAATTTCCTGTTGGCTCAATAAAGAAAAACTTTTGTTCCTGTTCATGTCAATATACCTCCTTGTTTCCAGTTGTTTTTATAAGATATAGCGTTACCATTCACAATTTGGGCTGTTTATGGCAACATCTGCAGAACATAATAATCCTTACCATAGTATAACGTGTTTTTCTATCGGTTTCAAGTGTAAGAAATGAATTTTTTGTACATATGGATGAATGATACCGAAAAAAACAGGAAAGAATAGAATGTATCTGGAATAGGAAATGAGGTAAGCGATGAAAAAGAAAATAGAGGTAAAAAAGCCGGAGGATATTGAAAAACTTAAAAAGGAAGAACGGGAGAAATGGGAAATTGCCTTGGAACTAGGGCTGTTTGATAAAGTGGTTGACAATGGATGGCGTTCACTGACTGCAAAAGAAAGTGGGCGGATTGGAGGGATCTTGTCTTCCAGGAAAGGTAAAAAAAGCTGAAAAGATACAGGGCACGCTCTTGCGTAATACCTGAAAATCCTGTAAAGTATATGGTGATGAATTCTGATTTGTATAAGGCGTGTTTGGATTTTACATTTTGTAAAAGTGTTTCATGCATTGCTTTCGATTGGAGCATTGCGTGCATGGGAATGCATATTCAAACACGTTTTAGGACGGAGGATATTATGAGAGCGATTAATCTGTACAATACACTGACAAAGAAAACAGAACCTTTTGTGCCAAATGAGGCGGGGAAGGTGAAGATGTATACCTGTGGGCCGACAGTTTACCATTTTGCACATATTGGGAACCTAAGAAGTTATATTATGGAGGATGTGCTGGAAAAGACATTCCGATATGCAGGGTATGATGTGAAGCGGGTTATGAATATAACAGATGTAGGGCATCTTTCAAGTGATGCGGACAGCGGCGAGGATAAGATGCTGACAGGCGCAAAGCGTGAACATAAAACAGTTATGGAGATTGCAGAATATTACAAGAAAGCATTCTTTGATGACTGCAAAAAGTTAAATGTAAAAACGCCGGATGTTGTAGAGCCTGCGACCAATTGCATTGCGGAGTTTGTTGCGATGATTGAGGAGCTATTAAAAAAGGGTTATGCCTACATAGCAGGCGGCAATGTTTATTTTAATACAGAAAAGCTTGAACAGTATTATGTCCTTTCTAACCAGAATGAAGACGACTTAATGGTTGGGGCAAGGGAGGATGTGGAAGAGGATTCCAATAAAAGGAATAAGGCAGACTTTGTCTTGTGGTTTACGAAGTCAAAATTTGATGATCAGGAGTTAAAGTGGGAAAGCCCGTGGGGAGTTGGTTACCCAGGGTGGCATATTGAATGTTCGGCAATTAGCATAAAGCACTTGGGGGAAAGGCTGGATATCCATTGTGGCGGTGTGGACAATATCTTTCCGCACCATACAAATGAAATAGCACAGAGCGAGGCATATCTAGGGCATAAATGGTGTAATTACTGGTTCCATGTACTACACCTGAATGATAGCACCGGGAAGATGAGTAAATCAAAAGGGGATTTCCTGACGCTTTCTCTGTTGGAAAAGAAGGGGTACTCCCCGCTTGTGTACCGGATGTTTTGTTTGCAGTCGCATTACCGTAAACCTCTTTTGTTTAATTATGAAGTTTTGGATAATGTAAAGTCTTCTTATGAAAAGCTGCGGAAAAAAACATCTGCATTAAAAAATGAAGGGGAACTGCGGGCAGAACAGATGCAGCCATTCCAGGAGGCGTTTGCACAGGCTCTTGGCAGTGATATGAATACTTCGCAGGCATTGACGGTTGTATATGATGTGCTGAAATCTAATTTGGATGACGCTGGCAAAAGGGCGTTAGTGGAAGAATTTGATAAAGTCCTGTCTTTGGATTTGATGGAGGAATTGGAACAGGAAAAGGCAGATGGCAGCCTGGCAGCATATGTGGAGGAAATGATAGGGCAGAGGCAGGCTGCAAGGAAGGAAAAGGATTTTGCAAAGGCAGATGCAATCCGGCAGGAACTTTTGGAGAAAGGGATTGAAATTAAGGATACAAGGGAAGGGACGGTGTGGAACCTGTTGTAATTTGTGAATAGTAACTAGGATATCAAAATTGTGTTATAAACAGTGCTAATAGTTATAGACAGGGGACTGATATGTTAATATAATATAAAGCAATAAAAGATTGTTACAGAAGATATTGTTTCTGGCAGGCTTAGCCGGTAAAATGTTTTTTTGGTAAAAGTAAACATGTTTCTGTAAAAAACGAAAAGAGAAGTATAATGAAGGTAGCAGACGGATTTTGGTTAAGTAAGAAGGGGTACAAGGTAGATTATGCATCACAGGCGTACAAGGTAGAGACTACAGAAAATGCGATTAAGGTGCTTGCTACGCCATATTTTGTGAAAAACAGAGGGATGACGCTGGGCGGCCCAAACCTTGAAATCACATATTCTTCTACTTCAGAGAATATTATCAAGGTACATATCGACCACTATAGGGGCGGCCTTGACAATATACCACGCTTTGAATTAAATGAGGATACAGGTTATACACCTGCTATTAACAAAACAGAAGAGCAAGTTGAGCTGGTTTCCGGCAATACAAAAAACTGGCGATACATGGGATGTGTCATTTTATTATAAAGATAAGCTTTTGACAGGCGGCGGCTGGCGTTCAACCTCTATTATTCAAGAAAGTCGGTTTACAGCAAATGCACGTATGGCTCTTCAGGAAGATGATGAATTTTTCAACTATCCACAGGATGCGCATACCACATACCTGCGCGAGCAGTTAACGACAGATATTGGGGAGTGTATTTACGGCTTTGGCGAGAAGTTTACCCCATTTGTAAAAAATGGGCAGACAATTGAGACATGGAATAGTGACGGCGGAACCTGTTCTGAACAGAGCTATAAAAATATTCCATTTTATATTTCCTCTAAGAGCTATGGTATATTTGTAAACAGTTCTGATAAGATTTCTTTTGAAGTGAACTCAGATACTGTTTCCAAGGTTACGTTTACTATTCCTGGGGAAGAACTGGAGTATTTCGTAATTGGCGGTGAAAACCTGGAAGAAGTTATTACAAATTATACCGTGCTGACTGGAAAACCTGCGCTTCCACCAGCATATACATTTGGCCTGTGGCTGTCTACGTCATTTACAACAAGTTATGATGAAGAAACAGTAAATAGCTTTATTGACGGCATGGCTGAACGTAAGATTCCGTTGCAGGTATTCCATTTTGACTGTTTCTGGATGAAAGAATATGAGTGGTGTAATTTTGAATGGGACAAAGATATGTTCCCAGACCCAGAGGGGATGTTAAAACGCCTCCATGAGGACAAAGGGCTGGAAATCTGCGTATGGATTAATTCTTATATCGGGCAGCAGTCCAAATTGTTTGATATTGGGAAGGAAAAGGGATATTTTATCCTGAATCCTGATGGAAGTGTTTTCCAGTGTGATACCTGGCAGCCGGGAATGGCAATTGTAGATTTCACAAACCCAGAGGCATGTGATTGGTTTAAAGGGCTTTTAAAGAAGCTTTTTGAGATGGGCGTTAATAATATTAAGACAGATTTTGGTGAGAGAATCCCAACAAAGTGTAAATATTACAATGGCATGGATCCAATTAAAATGCACAATTATTATACTTATCTTTACAATAAAGTAGTATTTGAAGCGTTGGAGGAATACTTTGGCAAGGACAAAGCCTGCCTGTTTGCACGTAGTGCTACTGTTGGCGGGCAGAAATTCCCTGTCCATTGGGGCGGCGACTGCTATGCAGATTATTCTGCTATGTCGGAAACACTTCATGGCGGGCTTTCTCTCTGCTCTTCTGGTTTTGGCTTCTTCTCCCATGATATGGGCGGGTTTGAGGCAACAGCCCCAGCAGATATTTATAAGAGATGGTGTGCATTTGGATGCCTGTCTACACACAGCCGCTTACATGGCTCTACCTCATACAGGGTGCCTTGGGTTTATGATGATGAGGCATGTGATGTGCTCCGCCATTATGTAGTATTGAAAGGCAGGCTGATGCCATATCTTTGGGCACAGGCAAATAAAACACATACGGAAGGCGTGCCAATGATGCGTTCTATGGTCATTGCATTTACTGGGGAAACAGCATGTAAATATCTGGATCAGCAATATATGTTAGGGGATAACCTCTGTATCGCGCCTGTTATGAATAAGGAAGGGATTGCAGAATTCTATGTGCCAGACTGTGGGACATGGACAGATATCCAGAGTGGCGAGACATACGAAGGCGGCAAATATTATACAAGGACATGTGATTATTTCCAGACACCAGTTCTTGCGCGTCCAAATAGCATTGTTGTATTTGGTAATTTCGACGCAGAAGATAAGATGACAGTAGTCTATGATTACCTTCAGGATGCAGAGGCCGTAGTTTATGGATTAGAAGATGGAAAGACTGCTTCTGCTTCTGTATTTGACAGTGAGTCAAATAAGATGACAGATATAACAGCATCCCGCCAGGGAAATGTAATTACAGTTTCTTATACTGCAACAGATAAGAGCTTTAAGGTGACAGCAGAAGGAAAGACAGTAGAAGCTGCAGCAGGTTCTACAAGTGTAGAAATTGCTTTATAAAATAAAGGGCAGTAAAAGATAATAGAATAGTAACAATATAAGCAAATGTGAGTTAAGGCAAAAGCCCTCACATTTGCTTTTTTTAAGAGCCTGCATTATAATGGTGCTATATTTTGATGTTGGGGCAAAAGGCATTTTGCCTCCAACGGATTTTACGGACATTATTTGGGGGATTTAACCCCTAACCACGAATAGAGGAAAGTGAGGGGATGCCTAGGATGTCAGATGGTATCTTTCAAAAAAGGAAGAAGCGGTTTTTGAAAAACCAGATTCTGCTTGGAGGCAGTGCAGTAATTCTTATTTTATTGTTAGTTTTATTAGCTGGTGTCCTTTGGCATTTTATAAGGGCAGAACAAAAGACAGAGAGTTTTATTCGGGCGGTACAGGATAAAAAACCTGGTGAAGTTACAATGAAGGAACTGGCAGGCTTTGGATGGGAGGAAGGTTATTGTTTTCCGCCATATACATCAAAGGAAGAGATGGAAAAAAAGCTGGGTTTTTCTTCTGGAAAATTAGAAGATAATTTAGTAAATGACAATGTGCAGTATATTGTTTTTACAAAAGGAAAAAGGGTGGTATGTTCTTTTTTTTCCAACAGAGAGAAAAAGCTGGCATTTGAGCTTCCTGCTAAATTTACTCCAAAAAGCACAGTTTATATTTTAGAGGGAAAAACAGGCAAAAAGCTGTCGGTGCAGGATGCCGCGCGAGAAGAAGAAACTGGAAAGAAGGAGTTGGAAAAGATACCAGAGCTGAAATTGCAAGAAGACGATATTTATTCGTTCCTGCAGGGACCGAAATCCTGGAGGCAGCGTCTTGCCTGGTCAGGGGAATGGGGCGAAAGTTTTTATGACGGTAGTTCATTTGGCGGTTTTGGGTGCGGCCTTTGCTGTATTGCAAATCTCTATTCTACGCTGACAAAGTACCGCTGCACACCACTGCAGGCGTACCGTTATGCAAAGAAAAAGACAGATTATATAGGGGGTGGGGCAATTGAATGGGGATATTTGCGCCAAACGCTGACTTCTTTAGGGTTTGATTGTGGCGTAAAGAAAAAGCCGTCTTCTTATCAGGAGTTCCGGGAAGATATTGCTGCAAGTATTGGCACAATAGTGTTGGTCAGCAGCGATGATTCTTCCAATTTCTGGAAAGATACGCCAGGGCATTATGTGACAATTTTTTTGTATGAAAAAGATACGGACAAGGTTTTTCTGGCAGATTCTGGTGAGCCAAAACGCAACCGGAGATGGATTTCATTGAAAAAAGTGTATAAATCCCTGAAAACGGCAAGTACCTGGCAGTACCTGCCAATAGTGGGATATAGTGGGAAAAAGGATGAATGGAAACATAAAAGTGCAAGCGGCAATTGGATTCACTAAAACAAGCATAACGCATTTGTTTGTTTCTAAAATTTTGCCATGAATCGCAACCGTTCAAGTGGATAAATTGGAGGTTTGTTTTGGAAGGCAGGTTGGAATATGGAAAGGTAAAAGTACATTATGTTTTGCCAAAGGATGGGGAGATATCTTCTGCCTGTTATGTACATGGGACAGAAGATATGGCGCAAAGGCTTGCTGGCGCTTTAAACGGAGGGGAAACAGGGATTTTTTCAATAGAAGGGGAGGATTGGAATGCTGATTTATCTCCATGGAAGGCTCCGGCAGCATTTGCAGGGGAGAAAGATTTTGCTGGCGGGGCAGGTATTTACCTGGATTTTTTATGCAGGCAGGTAGTCCCGCAGACAGAACATGCATTGCACTTGTCCATAAAAAAGCGTGGCCTAATTGGATATTCTATGGCTGGGCTTTTTTCTGTCTATGCATTATACTATACTGGCCTTTTTACAGAGATTGCTTCTGTTTCAGGTTCTTTGTGGTATGATGGTTTCCTTGCGTTTGTAAAGGAAAAGGACAGGGTTTGTAAACCAGGGAAAGTATATTTTTCTGTTGGGAAAAAAGAGAAGAAAACCAGAAATGCCCGGATGGCAAGAGTGGAAGATTGTACGCGGGGGGTTATAAATCAGTTGGAAGAGGAAGGGGTTTCCTGCTTTTTTGAAATGAATGAAGGAAATCATTTTTACCATGTAGAGGAGCGTATGGAAAAAGCAATACGGTATTTGTTTTCGGTGATAGGAAGCACGCCATAGGGAAACCTATGGCGCTTTTTGCGTGTAATAGGAAAATGCGCAGGCATTCCCTTTTTTAACAGAATGGTAAAAGCGGCCGTGAATGGGAAATATGGTGTTGACAAAACGGAGAAAATGTATTATTGTATTATTCAAGTAATACAATAATACAGATAGGAGAGATTTTATGGAGTGGAAGTTTACGGATGAAATCCCGATTTACCAGCAGATAATGTATCTGCTGAAACAGGAAATTGCAAGTGGCGAACTTGAAGCAGGCCAAAAACTTCCATCAGTAAGGGAACTGGCATTGGAAGCCGGGGTAAATCCGAATACGATGCAGAAAGCCCTGGCAGAATTAGAGAGGGAAGGGCTGTTATATTCGCAGAGGACTGCAGGAAGGTTTGTCGCTGATCACCAGGAAATCAGGGATGGCTTACAGGAAGAATTGATGATGGAATATGTAGAAGGGTTTCTGGAAAAAATGAAAAAACTGGGTTACAGCATAGATGAGATAATTGTGCTGTTACAAAAATTTAAGTAGAAAGGGGAGAATTACTATGGCATTGATAACATGTGAAGGTTTAGTAAAAAAATATGGGAATATGACGGCTTTATCTGATTTTTCAATTGAGATACCAGCAGGGAGGATTATTGGGATTTTAGGGCCGAATGGAAGTGGAAAGACGACTTTTATCAAATCTTTATGTGGTGTTTTGACACCGGAAGCCGGTACAATCAGGATAGATGGAAAGGAGGTAGGGACAGAAAGTAAAAAAATTGTATCGTATCTGCCAGAACGCCCATATTTTTCTAGTGCGGTGAGGGTAAAAGAAACGTTAGATTTTTTTGAGGGATTTTATGAAGATTTTGAAAGGAAAACAGCGCTCCATATGCTTTCTACATTACAGATTGATTTGAAAAGCAAGATTGGTTCTTTGTCAAAAGGGACGAGGGAAAAGCTGCAGCTTGTGCTTGTAATGAGCAGAAGGGCAAAGGTCTATTTGTTAGATGAGCCAATGGGCGGAGTAGACCCAGCAGCGCGGGATTTTATCTTAAAAACTATATTGACGAATTACAGTGAAGATGCAAGCGTGTTGATTTCTACGCATTTAATTAGCGATGTGGAGAAAGTGTTAGATGAAGTAGTATTTATAAAACATGGGAAGCTGGCATTGCATAAGCCGGTAGATGATATCAGGATGGAAGAAAAGAAATCAGTTGATATGTTATTTCGGGAGGTGTTCGCATGTTAGGAAAATTAATTCGATATGACAGTAAAGTACAAATTAGGTTTTTGTGTGGGGTTTATATTGTGGCAGTATTGCTTTCCGGCCTTTCTGGTATTTTTCTGGGATTAAAAAGGCATTTTCCAAATGTAATGATATTTGGGGCGATGAGCGGCCTTTCTTGGGCAATCTGTTTTCTTTCAGTACTTGCAGTTTTTTTGGGTACAATGATTTATGTTGTATTATATTTCAGGCAGAATTTGTTGCGTGATGAAGGCTATCTTATGCATACGCTGCCCGTTACCAACTTGCAGCTATATGGAAGCAAACTGTTAACAGGGACTATTTTTATGTATCTGTCAATTCTTGTGGGATATTTTTGCTTTGGGTTAGGGAATCTCCGTTTCCGGTATCCTGTCTTAGATTTTTTAAAAGAATGCGGTGTAGATGGCGGAGTATTCTGGCTGGCTGTACTTACATTCCTTACTGCCTGCCCGTTGATGTTATGCCAGTTTTTCTTTAGCCTGGTGCTTGGATATACCTGGAAGATGAATTCTGCAGTGTCTGTCAACAGGGATTTGCTGTCTGTCCTTTCCTATATTATTATTTATATGGTGCAACAGGCAATAGCGCTTGTTGGATTGTTTGCCTATTTTTTCATAAACTTTGGAAGCCCATTTGCGTCAGACTTTATCAAATATATAACAGAACTTGCTGACAATGAAGCTGCTGTCCAGGCGGGGATGGTAGGGTATGTGAATGGCCTTTTGTGGGTATCTCTGGTTTCTTCTGTTTTGTTTGGCGCTATTTTATTTATCTTGTCTGTTTATAGGCTGAACCGGCACTTAAATTTGGAGTAAAAGGAAACCGCCCATCATGGGTTAACTGATTTGGATGAATAGCAATGCCACCCATCTACTGCCAAAGTATCAGGGTGGCGTTTGCCGCAATCTGGGAGTCCGAGGGCTAAACGTTACTATTTACAGCCAATCGTAGCAGAATTTAAGTAAATAAAAAATATCT
>CAJUJR010000081.1 GCA_910586605.1 uncultured Lachnospiraceae bacterium
GGAAAGATATTTTTTATCTATTTGCATTTCGCTACGATTGGCTGTGAATCGTAACGATTCATAGCCAATCATAGCAGAAAAGAAGTAAATGCTGTTGCCCTGCCAAAAGAGCAATCGTGTTGCAGGGGGTGTTGGCCTTATTGATGTTATGAAAAAGAGAACAGCACAGAAAATTGCGGAGGGAACAGTAAATTGTAAGCCATGTGCCTTTTTAGTGTCTGATGAAAGAAATGAAAAGGGGAAAATCGACCAAAAATGTAAGAAAAAATGCCTTTCGTGCAGAATACCTTGAAAAAATTTTTATTCTAGCATATATTCAAGAGAAGAAAGGCTGTAATTATAGTAGTTTTTGCCAATATATTATAGGGGAGGAGAGGACAAATAGGGGCTGCTATTTCTTGGCGTTTAGTGAAATGTAATGTGCTGTCGGCGGAAGGCGGCAGAAGGGGGATTAATATGATAAAAAAATATTTTCTGTAGTATTAAGTGTTTCAATTTTAATTTGCAGCGGCGTACAAGTTGCAAAGGCAGATATTGTGGACTGGCAGGATGGACAGGGATATGAGTATCCAGTGACGCCGGTTGATAAGGAGTGGGGAGAGTTTTCATCCCATCAGGAGATGCTTGACCATTGCCAGCTTCCCGAAGAGTGTGTAAAGGCAATGACGACAGAACAGCTTTTTGATACTGTTTTGAAATATCCGTTGTTAATAGACATTTTTTTTATGATGATGTCATGTCGGGGATTTCTGAAGTGGCAATCTAGTTTTTTGTGGTATATTTGCTCCAAATTTCATTAATGCAGTCTACAGTGCCTCACGAGTTTGGAACAAATCTCCCTCAAAGCGTATAACATATTTTGTAATAAGTAATTTTCAAATACGCACTAATGTACTGCTATATCGCTATGTATCAGTACATTAGTGCTTGTTGCGTCTAATTAGGAGTTCTACGAACTGCCGTGTAAGTTCAATATCATCCTGGCTGCAAAGACGCAGCCCATCAACAATATCAAGCGGGATATTATTTGCGTGCATACTGCCAAGCAGGAGATAATCAGGCGTAACATGGAGTTCTTCACACAGGCTGATAAATAAATCAAGGCTGGGCTTTTCTTTTCCGTTTTCTATGGAAGAAATATGGTTATTTGAGATATCAAGTTTTTCTGCCAGTTCATATTGCATAATATGAAGTTCTTTCCGGCGTAATTTGATCCGGTTTCCCATTTCATAATAGTATTGTTCCTGCCCCAAGTGCGTCATCCCCTTTCTGATTTGTAACTGTAAATTATTTTGCCCATTGCATTTTATTTTATTGAAAACCGAAGAATATGAAAGAATGGTAGTAAGAAGTATTCTGCAATGTATTGTTTTTAATAAATATTATGCAAATTTTTTCTGTTATACCGTTAATATAAGAATAAAATGAACATTTATAACCAATTTTGCTGAAAATTTTGCTTTTGCTGCAAAAGGTGTCGAATTTTGTCTAAATATCGTTTATGATAAACAAGTACTATACGATTTATGGAACGAACCTATATAATTTGAAGTTCAGTTCCTAAATGCAGGAAAGGAGGCATATAATTGAAACAGAAAGATTTATCAAAGCCAGCAGCAAAAAAAGTTGCCCAAGTGTTAAATTCATTTCTTCGTTCTGATGCAAATTCTGCATCTTGTGCAGTGTTTTATCAGCCAAAAGCGCCAAAGGAATTAGAGCGTTTTAAGAAGAAAAGATGATAGGGCATTGCATAGGAGGAATTATTACATGGCTTATACAGCATGGTGCTGTTGAGGAAGAGGACAGGGAGCTGTATGAATACGCTGCATACAGCCTGCTGATTACCCTTTCTCCGTTGTTAATTATTATTGTGATGGGCAGTTTTATGGGGATGGTAATGGAAAGTGTCGTTCTTGTAATGCCTTTTATGGTAATTAGGAAATTTAGCGGCGGGTATCATGCAAAACATGGATGGACATGTTTTATAGGTTCTTGTGCTGTATTATTTCTCTGTGTTGTTCTGGCTTCTCACATTACATGCAATATAGTTTTGGGTTTTGTAGTTTTGGGAGCTGTAACCAGTTTATGTATCTGTAGTCCAATTGATTCGGACAACCGCCGTCTGTCATCTGAAGAGAAAAGCAGATACAAGAGGGTAACATGTTTTATCGCCGTCATATGTAGCCTTTTGTATTTCCTTCTTTGGATGGCAAAATCAGATACCTATGCTGTTTGTATAGCCGTGGGTCTGGTTCTTCCTGCAGGCTTGCAGCTTCCATGCATTCTGCAAAGATATAGGGTGAGTGAGTAGATGGCATGTTCTTCTTGTGTTCCTGCAAAAGATAAGAGAGTTTTAAAATAATATGTAATGTGGATGCTTTAGCAACTATGCAAGCTGTATTGGCTTCCATGATGGAAAGATACCAGGATATTTTGTTCTGGTATCTTTTTTATATAGAAGAAGTAGCGGTTGACAAAAGAATTTTTTTGTTTTATTATAAAAACAGTTGATTTAAAACAAATGTTATAGATTGAATAGATGGATTTTATAGTATATTCTGAGAGGAGGGAGGTAAAAAATATGCCGCCACAAGCTAAATTTTCCAGGAAAGAGATTGTTTCTACAGCATTAGAAATTACGCGGGAAAACGGGCTGGGTGCAGTTACAGCCCGGGAGCTTGGAACAAGGCTGAAAAGCTCAGCAAGGCCCATATTTACTGTATTTGAAAATATGGAGGAGGTAAATAAAGAGGTGGTAAAGGCTGCAAGAGAGGTTTATTGCCAGTATATTGAAAAGGGGTTGCGAGAGGCGCTTGCGTTCCGCGGCGTCGGGATGGCATATATACAGTTTGCAATAAAAGAGCCAAAGCTGTTTCAGCTTCTGTTTATGGGGGAACAGGGTGAAACCAGCGATATGATGCATGTACTTGCTGTACTTGATGAAAATTATGAAGCAATTTTACGTTCTGTACAGAAGCCATATGGACTGGAAAGAGAGCAAGCGGATAATCTGTACCGCCATCTATGGATTTACTCACATGGGATAGCAACATTGTGCGCAACAAATGTATGCAGCTTTTCTAGTGAGGAAATCGGAACGATGATGACGGAGGTTTTTACTGGTTTGCTTGAGAAATTGAAAAGAGGAGAATGAGAATGATTCAGGTAAAAGAAGTTGTAAAATCATTTGGAAATAAAGAAAACTTGAATAAAGTCTTAAAAGGCATATCCTTAACGATTAAAGATGGAGAGTTTGTTGTAATTTTAGGGGCGTCTGGTTCAGGGAAATCTACCTTATTAAATGTGATATCAGGGCTAGAACGTCCTGATAGTGGGAGAGTCTCTTATGATAGCAAGGATATTTCAAGATTATCTGATAAAGCCCTGACAGAGTTCAGGAAAGACAAAGTAGGGTTTATTTTTCAGCAGTATTATCTTTTGCCGAACCTGAATGTTGATAAAAATGTTAGGATGGGGGCGGATTTGGCAGGAAACGGTGAATATAGGCAGATTATTGAAGCAGTCGGCCTTGGGGGAAAGCTAGATAAATATCCCAGTGAGCTTAGTGGAGGGGAACAGCAGAGGGTATCTGTAGCAAGGGCATTGGCAAAAAAACCAGAAGTCTTGTTTTTGGATGAACCTACTGGGGCGCTGGATGAGCAAACAGGGCGGCTAGTACTTGACTATATCAGCAAATTGCATGGTAAATATCATTTTACAATTGTTATGGTTACGCATAACCTGAATATTGCAGAGATGGCAGATACGGTAATAAGGATGAATAGTGGAAAAATAGTTGAAATATATGAAAATCAGATGACAAAAACAGCATATGAGATAGGATGGTGATGGTATGGTTCTTGGGATAAAGGATATATGGAAGCAGCAAGGGATTATCATTATATCGTTTTGTGCGGTTTTTGTATGTACGCTTTTTCTTAATTATAATATAGATGTTGCCTCAATAGAAAATAACATTACATCCACGCAGGTCCGGGTGCTTTATGAGGCGCAATTGATGTCTGGGAAAGTGGTATGTAGTTTATGCGGAGGCTCTCTCTTAGCAACCTCGGTGATTATGTTGTTTTTTTATATAAAACAATATATTGACTCACATAAGAAGCAGATTGGCATATTAAAAGCGATTGGTTATTCCGGTTTTAAGATAGCGAAGGGTTTTAGTGCATTTGGGCTTTGTATATTATTTGGGGCAGGGGGAGGCATGCTTGCAGCATACGGTATAATGCCATATTTCTATGAAGTGCAAAATGAAGATAATATTTTGCCGGAATATTCTGCCCATTTCCACCCTATTTTGCTGATTTGCCTGGTAATTGTACCAGCGCTTTTTTTTGCAGTGGTTTCTGTATTGTATGGATGCAGGAAGCTAAATGTACCTGTATTGGAATTGTTAAGGGAAAAAATAGGAAAGGGTTTTAAGGCAGGTAAAAAACAGCCGGAAAAAGAACTTGCATTTTTAGTTCAATTAAGGAAAAATACAGTATGGCAGCGTAAGTCGCTTGTATTTTTTATTGCTTTTGCTGCATTTTGTTATTCTTCGATGATGCAGATGTCTTTTAGCATGGAAGAACTCGCAAGCATAGTTTTCTCGATTATGATTATAGTAATTGGGGTTATCCTTTCTTGTACAACACTATTTATAGCAGTAACATCCGTTGCTAATGCCAATGCGAAGTCAGTTGCTATGATGCGGGTGCTGGGATATACAATAAAAGAATGTACAGGAGCGGTATTGGGAGGTTACAGGTGGATTGCTTATGTTGGTTTTGCTATTGGAACAATCTATCAGTATGCCCTGTTGAAATTTGTGACTACTGTTGTATTCCGGGATGTCGATGATGTCCCTGATATTACATTTGATTTTCAGGCTTTTTGGATAGCGTTAATTTCCTTTCTTGCATTTTTTGAGATATTGTTGTGGTGGAAGTCTATACAGCTTGGGAAAAGATCAGCCAAGGAGATAATGGGGGAATAGTTTTGTTTCAATTGGCTGTGAATAGATAACTAAATTTTAGAAAAAGGTTAATAAAACAGGAAAAAATGTCGACATATCTTGTAGGGTATCGTATAATATTTAATACATATTATGTTAGCTGGTTTAATCTGGAACGGATTCTGGATTCAGTTAAGGCTTAATGGCAAATTCCAGGGAAAGGAGAGGTTGCTATGAACACTACCATCTATAATAATCTCTTGACGACATTTGATCCGAAATATACGACAAAACACGTGAACAATTCAAATGAGCTTCGCTCTGTTGTGAAGAGGATTCGGAAGCAGACACAGTCTTCTCCGGTATATCTTCTTAATTTTACGAATGCAAAACAGTCTTTTGTATTAGGCGTAAAAGAATCTTCCATGAGGATACATGATTCCCTGCAGACACTTGCAGATGATTCGGAAGACGGTGTTTTTGCACAGAAAAAAGCCCGTTCTTCTGATGTAGAGAAGGTTGGTGCAGAGTTGTTGGATACGGATGTAGACCATCTTCCAAATGCGTTTTCTATCCGTGTAAAGCAATTGGCTAATGCGCAGGTAAATCATGGAAAAGAATATTACGAGACAGGAAAAGGGCTTGCAGCGGGAAGTTATCAGTTCCGTGTGACGGTGAATGATGTTGGATATGATTTTCAGTACAATATCAGAAAAGATGCGAATCATCGTGAAGTGATCCAGGGGTTGTCCGATTTTATTACAAAGGCTAAGATTGGGATTAATGCAGAGCCATATTCTTTTGATGGTGGAAAAATCGGGATGCGGCTGGAGTCGGCTATGGTTGGTTCCCCTGATGGAAAGCCGATTTTTACTTTACAGGATAAGGCATCAGATGGTAAGGGCAGAGGGATTGTTGAATACTATGGGCTGGATCATGTGGCGATTATGCCAAAGAGTGCAGTATTTGACTTAAATGGAACAGAGAAAACATCTCTTTCCAATGAATTTATTTTGGGAAGGGCAGTAAAAATATCACTTCGCAAACCATCGGATACAGAAACAACGATTGATTACCATCCGGATATTGATGCGATTATTGAAGGGGTAGAAGAGTTTGTTTCCAGTTATAATTCATTGATTGACCATAACTTGACGTTTGAAGAGAAGACAGGGACAAAGTCAAAGCTTTTGGATGAATTAAAGCGGCTTTCAGAACCGTTTGCTAATGAACTGGAATCCTGTGGTATTTCTTTTGAGGAAGACGGCCATATGGAGCTGGATAAGTCCCTAGCGGCACAGGCGATAGAAGCAGGGGATTTGCAAGTGCTTTTCCAGCCGGATTCTGCGATGACAAACCGTATGTTTACAAAAACAGACCAGATTAAGATTAATCCAATTGAGTATGTTGATAAAAAAGTAGTTAGTTATCCGAATTTTACAAAACCGCCAAGGGGATATTCTTATATCACTTCTCTATATTCTGGATTGCTGTTTAATTTTTATTGTTGAGTTGTTAATTGGGCTACCCCATCCAGGGTAGCCTTTTTTGATGAACGGATTGATACAATTATTTTGTGGGGAAGGCAGACAAGGGTTTCGCCTTGGCGCGAAATTGCCTTTTGGTGTACGCAAAGTTTATCAGGGCAGTCTGCCTTTGTAATATTGGCAGAGCCATTCTTAATTTCCAGTTTATTTATTCCGGCTTTGGTCTTTATTGTATAAGAAGTATCCGTATTTAATGGTAATGTTTTAATGACTGCTCCGTCCGCCGCTATTTCAATGATGTCGCCGCCTTTTGTGCCAAACAGGCGGATGGCGGCAAAAACCAATAGAGCAGCCACGAAAATTCCGGCAATGAGCAGTAGGTCGTTTCGTTTCATGGAAATCCCCCTTTTAAAAAGATATATAATGGCTAAAGAATAGTATAATTCTTTTGAGTGCTTTTTGGCAAGAAAAATCCACTTTTTTCTTGACGTAAGGCTTGCGACATGGTATAGTATATGGGCGATGTAACAGTCTTTTTTTTATGCCCAAATTTTCTTTGGGAAAGGACAGGCCTGCACGGTTCCGGCAGTAAGGGGACTTGCCCTGTATCCAGGGCTGGGTATGGTTTGGCAGTTGTGAAAGCAGAATATTAGAATGGAGGTAACAAAGTCGTGAGAGTAAAAATTACTTTAGCTTGTACAGAGTGCAAACAGCGCAATTATGATACGACCAAGGAAAAAAGAAACCATCCGGATAGAATGGAAACAAAGAAGTATTGCAGATTCTGTAGAAGACACACATTACACAAGGAAACAAAATAGGAAGCCGCCTGTTTTGGCATGTTTCCAGGATTGTTTCCATGTTAGCAGGAAAGGAATGTGAGATATGGGAGATTCTGAAATTAAAAAGGATGCAGAGAACCAGAACGAACTACAGAAGTCAGAAAAGAACACAAAAACAGATAAGAAGAACGGCAGTTTCTTTAAGGCATTAAAGACAGAGTTTAAACGCATTGTCTGGCCAGATAAGGATACCATTGTAAAAGAAACTACAGCAGTTGTCGTTGTGACGGTAATTTTAGGCGTAATCATTGCCCTGCTTGATTTTGTGATTAAAACGGGGCTTGATAAGATTATTCAGATAGGATAAGGGTGATAGGCTTATGGCAGATGCAGAAGCACACTGGTATGTAGCTCATACTTATTCAGGGTATGAGAATAAGGTTAAGATGGATATCGAAAAGACAATTGAAAACCGTAATCTTCAGGATCAGATTTTAGAGGTATCTGTCCCTATGTTGAATGTAGTTGAAGAAAAGAGCGATGCTAAAAAAACCGTTCAAAAGAAGATGTTTCCGGCATATGTTTTAATCAGGATGATTATGAATGATGATACATGGTATGTCGTCCGCAATACACGGGGTGTCACAGGTTTTGTCGGGCCTGGTTCAAAGCCGGTTCCTCTGACAGATGATGAGATGGAGAGCATGGGGCTGAAAGTGGATGCACCAAATGTTCCGTTCAATATTGGGGATTTGGTAGTGGTAAAATCTGGTGTCTGGGAAGACACAACAGGCATTGTGCGCCAGATTGACCATCAAAACAGGACCGTTACCATTAATATTGACATGTTTGGACGTGAAACACCTGTGGAAATCAGTTTTAATGATGTTGAGACGGTATAGTTCGGAAGTGTTCTAATCCAATGCCCATATAGGTTTATGGGTTAGGTTTAGCGTACATCTGCCAGAAATACAGATATTGTCTGGCTTGTTATGTGCGTGGGGATTAAAATCTTGCAAAATTTACAGGAGGTAAAAGAAAATGGCTAAAAAAGTCGAAGGATATATTAAATTACAGATTCCTGCTGCAAAGGCGACACCAGCGCCACCAGTTGGTCCAGCCCTTGGTCAGCATGGGGTAAATATTGTTCAGTTTACAAAGGAGTTTAACGCTAAGACAGCCGGACAGGAAGGTATGATTATCCCGGTAGTAATTACTGTTTACCAGGATAAGAGTTTTAGCTTTATTACAAAGACTCCGCCAGCAGCAGTGCTGATTAAAAAGGCATGTAATATCCAGTCTGGTTCAGGTGTTCCGAACAGGACAAAGGTTGCTAAGATTACAAAAGCCCAGATTCAGGAAATTGCAGAAACAAAGATGCCTGATTTGAATGCTGCTTCCCTTGAGGCTGCTATGAGCATGATAGAAGGCACTGCACGCAGCATGGGTGTTTCCGTAGAGGGTTAATATAGGAAAAGCACAATTCAAAGAAACAGACGCATAAAAAGGACTTGTTATGGAATTGGACGATGTGGGAGGCGACACGGAAAGGTGTCTGGAAAACCCGCCGTTACTACCACTAGGAGGTTATTAATATGAAAAGAGGAAAGAAGTACGTAGAGGCTGCAAAATTGGTCGACAGGACAATGCAGTATGAAGTTTCGGAAGCAATCAGCCTGGTTAAGAAGGCTGCAACAGCAAAGTTTGACGAGACAGTAGAAGCGCACATCAGGCTTGGCGTAGATGGACGTCATGCTGACCAGCAGGTTCGTGGCGCTGTTGTATTGCCAAATGGAACTGGTAAAAAAGTTAGGGTACTTGTATTTGCAAAAGGTGAGAAGGTTGATGAAGCTTTGGCAGCAGGCGCTGATTATGCAGGCGGCGAGGAACTGATTCCAAAGATTCAGAACGATGGCTGGTTTGAGTTTGATGTTGTCGTTGCAACACCTGATATGATGGGCGTTGTCGGCCGTCTTGGACGTGTACTTGGACCAAAGGGCTTAATGCCGAACCCAAAAGCAGGTACTGTAACAATGGACGTAACAAAGGCTGTTAATGATATTAAGGCAGGTAAGATTGAATATAGGCTGGATAAGGCCAATATCATCCATGTGCCTGTTGGCAAGGTTTCCTTTACAGACGAGCAGTTAGTGCAGAATATTGAAGCGTTAATTGCCGCTATTACAAAGGCGAAGCCATCAGCAGCGAAAGGCCAGTATTACAGGAGCGTATCTGTTTCTAGTACGATGGGGCCTGGCGTAAAGCTGAATACAGCAAGATTTGTATAGAATGGACGTGAATGTTACTGTGTATAGTAACATATGAATGTATTTATGGGCAGCCGTGATTTTTGCGGCTGCCTGTTTTTGATATGTTAGGAGATTGCGCTGATTTTAAGTGTGAAACACATTTTGCAAAAAGCAATTTTCAAACACGCCCAAGAAAGGCTTCACAACCTTATATAGCCGCCTTATTGCCAAAAATCTGCAATAAGGCGGCTTTTAGAGATGATAAGTGATGTTAAAGATTAAAGTATATTTTATGCCTGATAATCTATTGCATTGGCTGTCATCACCGACGTGGTTACTGGCGGGGTGACAGTAGTAGTTGATTGATTGGAAGAACCAGAACGCTGGATGGTTCTTGCTAACCGGTTAATCCTTGTTGCATGCTGGGCAACCGTACTGGTAAAATTGCTGGAAGAGGAAAAAATTTTACTTATTTTTGAGGCATCTGTTGATAACAGTGTAGAATCTTTTATAGTAAGTTTTCCAGAAGAAGAAACTTTTATCCCAATTTTTTCCAGTTCATCTTTATTTTCTTTCAGAAATTTCTTCAGCTTCTTCTCGGCACGTTCTACTTGTGGGGAAGAGGCTTTATCAGTACTGTCTATTAAATTATTATATGATTCTGTAAATACCTTTAGGCCATTATATATGCTTTTGCCATGCTTTGAATCATATTCTATGCTCCGTAGGCTGGTTGCTATCTTTTTTAATGCATTGGAATCTGCTTTCACAAGTTCATCGGTATCCAGCGTTGCCCGGCCAAATGATTTCCGTGCATTCCTGTTTGTAGAATAACAGTTGCGGAGCAGATAGTCATAGCTTGTAATGGATGTATTCAAAATGGATGCCATAAAATTCCCCCTTTGTGGTTTAAGATACTCTATTTTAATATCGGCAGAAAATTAGAAATACTTAATGGGAAATACACAGGTTTTGTGTTATACTAGAGTGTGTTTGAAAATTCATTTTCACAAGATGTGCTTCACACTTTGTGGGAGATTTGCCAGCGGTTTCGCGGGATAGTTGGCTATCAGGTAAAGGGGGATTCTATGGCATACAGGGTATTAATCATTGAAGATGATGAAGTGATTGCAGAAATTGTAAAGGAAGCTTTGGAACGGTGGGGGTATCAAGCGGGCCTGATTCAGGATTTCAGAAATGTAACAGAAGAAGTAGCGCAGTTTCGGCCGGATTTAATTCTTTTAGACATTAATTTGCCGTTTTACAATGGTTTTTACTGGTGTAGGGAACTTCGTCAGTTTACGAAGGTTCCGGTTATTTTTCTGTCGTCTGCGGATGACAATATGAATATTGTCATGGCAATGGACATGGGAGGGGATGATTTTATTGCAAAGCCGTTTGATATTAATGTACTGTTGGCAAAAGTAAATGCCGTAATCCGGCGTAGCTATGATTACCAAGGGAAGGTAAATGCGTTGAGCGTGGGGGACGTTGTACTGAACTTGGATGATGCTGCCGTTACATATCAGGGTGAAAAAATAGAACTTACCAATAATGAATATAAAATATTTAAGCTTTTAATGCAAAATAGAGGGAAAATGGTAAGCCGTGATGCAATTATGGCATGTTTATGGGAGAGTGAAGAGTTTGTGGATGACAATACGCTTACGGTAAATGTGGCGAGGATACGGAAAAAACTTAAGAATATTGGGATTGATGATATGATTAAAACAAAAAAAGGTGTTGGATATCTGATTGAAGAAGGCTTTGCGCACCAAAATGGGTAATGTGGAGTATGTTGTTATATAATCTGGAAGGGGTTGCAGATGCATTTTGAAATACTGTTTTATTATTTTAAGGAGAAAAAGTGGCGTAATCTGGTAGTGGTAGTTTGTATCATTTTTTTGGTACTTGTATTTTATCTTTATGGTATTCCGGCACGGGTGCTTAGGTACAGTACATTGTTGAGTTGTACAGTTTTTGTGGTAGGGATGCTGCCGGAATATTATTTTTACTATAAAAAATATATAGAACGCCAAAGGTTATTTCAATCGCTGGAATATAATATACAAGATTTGGAACCATCCTGCGGAAAGATGGAGCAGGATTACCGTAAGCTTTTGTTACAGCTTTTGCAAATGAAGAAGCAGGAAAAGAAGGAAATGGATTTGCGCTATCAGGAACTAAAGGAATATATCATGATGTGGGCACATCAAATTAAGACGCCGATTACGGCATTAAAACTTTTGATGCAGAGAGTGGAGGAAGATACTGATTTAGGCATTAGGGAGATGAAGCAGTTACGTTTTATGAAAGAAGAACTGTTTGCAATAGAAACTTATGTGGCAATGAATTTGGAGTATGTAAAGCTTGATAGCATGAATGCAGATTTATCAGTTGGGGAATGCTATCTTAAAAAGGTGGTAAAGGCAGAAGTCAGCCGTTTTTCACCGCTTTTTATAGCGAAAAAGCTTTCTGTTTCAATAGAAAACTTGGACTATACCATTGTAACAGATGAAAAGTGGTTTTCTTTTGTGATAGGGCAGCTTTTGTCTAATGCGATTAAATATACTAGAAAGGGCGGTGTTACGGTTTCTGCTCAGGAATGCAGGGATGGCATTCTTGTTTCCATAAAAGATACGGGGATTGGGATTGCGAAAGAAGATATCCCAAGGTTGTTTGAAAAAGCTTTTACAGGATATAATGGCCATATTGATAAGCGGGCGACAGGAATTGGATTGTACCTGTCAAAAAAAATATTAGATAAGCTTGGGCATGGGATAACAATTGTTTCAGAACCTGGAGAAGGGACTTGCGTGGAAATTAAAGTGTATTTATGGCAGGCGGCAGACTGATATAGGAAGGACAAGGTTTCGGTATAGGAAGTCCCGATAGATATTAAAGAGGTATTTGGGAAAGGAAGGCTTCTTGTACATGCTACATTTGATGGGGTACCATATGATGGGCAGGTAGTGAAAATGGGAACCCCTTGCCATATTATTGGTGTCAGGAAGGATATTCGCAAAAAAATTAATAAGACATTTGGAGATACGATAGCAGTAACAATACAAGAACGTTAAAAGTGTTACTATTCACAGCCAATCGTAGCCGGATCTCAATAAAAAATCTCTTCCCC
>CAJUJR010000082.1 GCA_910586605.1 uncultured Lachnospiraceae bacterium
TTTCGCTCTCTACAGAAAATATATATAACTGTCCGTTTTCTCATGCTGCACATTATAGAAAACATACAAGGGAAAGAGATTTTTTATTGAGATCCGGCTACGATTGGCTGTGAATAGTAACAATGCAAAACGTATACTGTAACACAAACCTTTCTTTATATTTACTTTCTGGTAATTACCATTATAAAAATTAATTTTCTCTTCTCCAAGTGTCATTTGTCAGTTCCTGTATGTGACAAATGTCATATTCCATGATAAACTACTATTACATTGAAAACCAGAAAGGAGCAACTACTATATATGAATGTCTTCCTATCCCATCTAATCATCGTGTTTTACTGCCTGGGAGGAATATACTTCCAGGGCTTTTCAAAGCAATCCATTATCAGCTTCCTTTTATCGGTAACAGCAGCCGCCTTTTTTTACTTTTTCGAGAATAAAAAATTTTCCAGGTTGGCTCTCTCCGCCTATGCAGCAATGATACCTTTCTTTCCAGGTTTTTTCCTTTTTATCCCGCTTTTCACGATTGAAGCCAGCCGCATCCGCTTCTATCCGGTTATATTGTTTTTTGGGGTAGAAAGTTTCCTGGCTTTTTTCCCATCAGATATCCCTTTTTACCTATTTCTGCTTCTGGGGACAATCCTTTCCTTTTTCTTAGAATCTCTGACAAAAAGCTATAATATCCTGGAAGAAAAATATAAACACATGCGGGATGACAGCACAGAACGGAATTTGCTTCTCAAAGCGCGCAACCAAACGCTTCTTGAAAACCAAGATTACGAAATCCACAATGCCACCTTGCAGGAAAGAAACCGGATTGCCCGAGAAATCCATGACAATGTCGGGCATATGCTATCCCGCAGCATCCTGATGACAGGAGCCCTCCAAGCAATTAACCAGGATGATGATTGCAGGGAACCACTGCAGCTTTTGCAGGATACCCTTTCCCAAGCAATGGATAATATCAGGGCAAGCGTCCATAACCTGCACGACGATTCCATCAACTTACAAAAAAGCATAGAAAACCTTATTAACAGCTTTACATTCTGCCAGGCACACCTGGAATATGACATTCAAAATGATGTGCCAAGCGCCGTACGTTATGCTTTTATTTCCATTATAAAAGAAGCCCTGACAAATATTTCAAAGCACAGTAGCGCAACGCTAGTCAATATTACATTGCGGGAACATCCCTCAATGTACCAGCTTATGATCCATGACAATGGAAAAACAGCTTCAAAAAAAATAATCTCTTTGGATAACATAGAAGAACAAAGCAATGGAATCGGGCTTGTCAACATGGCAGACCGCGTCCGGCTTCTTCATGGTATACTACAGATTTCACAAGACAATGGATTTCAGATATTTGTCTCTATTCCAATAAATTTGAACTAGCCCTTGCATTATGATAGAATCTAAATATCGGGATGCCAACAGACTTATAACTGATTAAAGGGGATATTTATGGATATTATTATTGTAGATGACGATTTTTTCGTTACCACTGCTTTGAAAACAATATTAGAGGCCAGCAAAAAAGTTACTGTCCTTGCCACAGGGACAGACGGGGAAGACGCAGTTTCCCTTTACCGTAATCACCATCCTGATATTTTACTGACTGATATCCAGATGAAAAAGAAAAGCGGGCTGGAAGCAACAGAAGAAATCCTGTCAGAGTTTCCCAATGCCAAAATCCTGCTTCTAACAACATTTTCAGATGATGAATATATTGTCAAGGCATTAAAACTAGGCGCCAAGGGCTATCTCCTCAAACAGGACTATGAAAGCATACTGCCCGCCCTGGAAGCGGTTGGGAGCGGCCAAAGCGTCTTTGGGACGGAGATTGTCTCAAAAATCCCAGAACTTCTACAGTCCTCCTCTTCCTTTGACTATTCTGCGTACGGTATAAGTGAAAAGGAAATTGGGATTATCCAATTTGTTGCAGATGGATATAGCAACAAAGAAATTGCTTCCAAACTTTTTCTAAGCGAAGGCACTGTCCGCAATTATCTCAGTACAATATTAGAAAAATTAGAGCTCCGTGACCGTACACAGCTCGCTGTATTTTATTACCAGCACCGCTAGTGCGTGTTTGAAAATTCCCTATAACCTTAAGAGGGGATGCTAATGCATCCCCAATCTTCTACGAATTTACCAAATCCTGCAAGCTCTCTTTAACTACATCGGAAGAAGATAGGATCATTTCGGCTGAAGCAGCAATTTCCTCTGTCACTGCTGCAAGGCTTTCTGTCCTTGAATTTACTTCCCCAATTACATTTAGCAACCGCTCTGTATCGCTTAATATGCCTTCAATAGAACTGACAATCTTATCCTGCGCCACACTGCTCTTTGACGCTGTGTCTCTGGAATTTGTTGCCAGATGGTTGATTTCATCTGCCACCACGGCAAATCCCTTTCCTGCCTCCCCAGCACGTGCCGCCTCAATAGAAGCATTTAAAGCAAGAAGGTTTGTTTGGGATGCAATTGATACAATCTCTGCATTGTTTTCCGTCAACTCATGGATAAACTCATTAATCTCATGAATAGAGGAATCCAGTTGTTTACAAAATTCCCTTACATTAACCATGCTATTGGAAATATCAGTACATTCCTCGGCGCTGCTGTTATTGCCTTCTGCCAAATCACCAACTGCCTTATATACTGATTCAAATTGATCGTTAATCTCCGCAACAGTATCAACGATTTTCTCCCGCTGCCCATTGATAATATCCTTTTCATTTTCCACCTGCTTTGCCAAGTCAAGGGCGTTATTCCTCTCAATTTCCACCTGCGCTTTTACATAATGGATACAATTTTCCTTATGGTTATAACCATTGTGGATTGCATGCGCCATTTTTTCACAGGTATCATAACCACAGCAAGAACAGTTAATTTCCCTAGACTCCCGGGTCGTCTTCCCCATATCATTATAAATGGCATTTAATTCAGATTCTGTTGGAACTGCATAGGTGCATATGCTTGACAAATCGGTATATGTACAGAGATAATCGTTTAAATCCAGTTTTGCAAACTGCTTGTTCAGCTTCCGGAGCCGCTGCTTCGGCGATAATTTCCGTGACCATGTATGTGCCGGTTTATTATTTTTACTCATTTCGCGAATCCGCATTAACTCCATGAGCGTATCATCTTTCCCATTCTTTTCCGGTTCCGTCCCTGGTCCATAGATACAGCCTTCCCCACAATTTAAGGCATCAATAAACAAATATGGCGTCTGCCCTTTCATGATCCTTTCCTTATTCGCCTCTAGATAACTATACATATGTTTTTCGCCTTCCATCTGACGGATAAAGACATCTTCCCCCAAGAACCAATACACATTTTCTTTCAGGCCTCCCGGAGTTGGATAAACAGAACCAAGCCCATATTCTATCTCATCTTTACATGAAGGTCCGGAAATATGATGCTCCCTGACATAATCCATCAAGTGGTCAAATGTTACATTATAAGAAATAAGCCCTTTTCCCCGCTCTGACTCCATTTCCATTTTTTTTGCGATACATGGGCTGATAAAAGCCAGTTTATCCGTTACTCCCATCATTTTCCTTACATAAATGGCGCCGCACATCATCGGGCTTTGCACTGGAAACAGTTTTGGAATCATCTCTGGGATATACCGTTCAATATAACCGACAACTGCGGGGCAAGGCTGCGAAATGCCCCCTGTAAAATTATTTTTCTGTATATAATTCAAATACGCCCATGTTGTAATATCAGCGCCAAAAGAAATACTAATCAGACGGTTTACCCCCATCTTTTTCAAGCCCCCAAGCACACTCTCATATTCCCTTGGATAATTAGCAAGAAAAGCCGGGGCAATTAACAGGGAAATCCTTTCTCCACGTTTTAGCGCTTCAAAAAACTCTTCTGTATCATCTGCAAACTCCCTCGCATCATGCTCGCAGGCATCAAAACATGCACCACATGCGATGCATTTATCCCCATCTACATCAATAATATTCTTTCCGTCCGACGTTTCATTCGCAATTGTTGCGCCAATACAACTGCAGACACTAATACATTTGTTACATCCTACACATTTATCATTCGTTTTGACCAGTTGAAGCAAATTACTTTGAGCCATGTCTTTTCCCTCTCTTTTCTATATTATTTTTTATGCCACCCTCCTTCCAGGACTATCTTTAAAAATTATGTAAGATTATTCTCTTAAGTACACTCTTATATTTAATTATAACATTCATAGGCATAAAATCCAATAAACGCTACTTTTCACTGTTAATTTTCTCTTTTCTGCACAATATCCTGGTTCTTTTTTTGTAATTTATGCACAAATTTAAGCATTCTTCTGCCAACTTTTTCCATGCATAGAATCTGCCTCTAACGACCATAATACTCCTGTTACCAATAACCAATGCGGCCTATACGAAGGCCACAGACAACAACGTGTTTCAAACACAGAAAAGAGGACATTATGAAAGAATCAAATTATTTAAACCGTTACTCAAGCAGCAATACTTCTAACGACACTACTAATAGCTCAAACCAGAGCAACAAGTCAGGAAGCAACCGCAGCCAGAATAAAACCGGCAATACTACAGGAAACTCAACGAACAACACCAATAATTCTTCTAACAGCAGCAACGCTTCTAACAAAAGCAGCAACAAATCTTCAAACAGCAGCAATTCTTCAAACTGCCGTTAGCAGCCCTGTTCCTGTGTAGCATCTGAATGCTTTCACACTGGCAGCTATATTAAGGAAACTGTTTTTTCTTAATATAGCTGCCTTTCGTACATATTTTAGCCCATCCGCATAAAATAGAATAAGACACTTCAGGAAGGAAGCATATATTATGCAATTGCAAATTATTTCCTGTGAAATGCTAGAAGAATACTTAAAGCGCAGCGACATTCTTTTACTGGATTTACGCAGCAAGGATGAATATAATAAAGAACACATCCCAAATGCCATCTGGGCAGACTGGGAAACCTTGGAAGAAACCATCCCCTCCTATCTTGCTACACTTCCTTTTCAGCCAAAATGGATTATCCTTTATTGCGACCACGGCAATACAAGCCTGCTGACTGCCCGTGACCTTGCCAGAAATGGCTATCCTGTCATCAGCCTGAATGGAGGATACGCATACTGGAGTTCATACAAAAGGGATACTTGAACCAAAAGTCTTCCTGTGCTAAAATGTAATATTTAGGAAGTCATTTGAAAATTTGTTACTATTGTTACTATTCACGGTCGACTTCTAAAAAGGCTGAAACCGTTGTACTTGCATATATGACTTTAGCCCTTTTCCAAAAATTGACTGTAAAGTCCGTTCTTTTTCCATAAGATAGACAAAGTTGCATAAGCAACAGCTTATACCATAGGCAGAGAGACTATCGCATGATAAGAAGAATGCCCGTGAATAGTAACTTACCTACTAAATAGCAACAAAAATTTATGCTTGCGCTAAACAATGGAGCTGCAAAACAGCAGTTAGCGCAGGCAGGAACGGGGGATTTTATGAATCAATTAACAGAAACAATATCAAGCATTTTAAGTGCTGTAGATGATTTCGTCTGGGGACCGGTAATGCTGATTCTCCTTGTGGGGACAGGCGCTTTTCTTACAATACGCACCCGGGCGCTTTGCTGGCGCAACCTGCCGTACGCATTAAAAAGCGTTTTAAGCAAAGAAGCCAGGACAAAAAAGGGAGATGGTGATGTTTCCCCTTTTTCTGCATTGACAACTGCACTTGCTGCAACGATTGGGACAGGAAACATTGTTGGCGTTGCAACCGCAATGGTATCCGGAGGACCTGGCGCCATTGTCTGGATGTGGATATCTGCCGCTTTTGGCATCACGTCCAAATTCAGTGAATGCATGCTTGCCATCAAGTACCGCGAAGTGAATGAGCGTGGCGAGATGTCCGGCGGCCCCATGTATACTATGAAAAAAGCTTTCAAACATAAAAAACTGGGTGCATTGCTTGGATGGCTGTTTGCGCTATTTGCAGTATTTGCTTCTTTTGGTATTGGAAACCTGACACAGGCCAACTCTATTTCTACTGCTGTAACTGCAACTTACCATGTTCCATCCTATATTACCGGGATTATAATAACATCCCTTGCACTCCTTATTATTATCGGCGGCATTAAATCTATCTCAAAAGTATCACAAGTAGTTGTGCCACTAATGGCTGTTTTTTATGTAATTGCAGGCGTTGCTGTAATTATTGGGAATATTTCTAACGTCCCATCCGGCCTAGCAATGATATTTAAAATGGCATTTTCAGTAAAAGCTGTAAGCGGCGGGCTTTGCGGAAGCATTGTTGCATCTATGATGCAGGCGCTTCGTTTCGGCGTCGCACGCGGTGTATTCTCAAATGAAGCCGGCATGGGTTCTGCCGCTATTACTGCTGCTGCTGCCACTACCACAGACCCAGTCCGCCAAGGCTATATCAATATGACCGGAACCTTTTGGGATACGATAGTTGTCTGCACCATTACCGGGCTTTGCATTGCCAGTTCCGGGGCATTGGGCAGTACAGAGCTTGCAGCAAACGGAAATTACTCCTGGCAGGAAGAACAGCTTGTAATTTCTTCTTCTAAAACTGACAGCAAGCAAACTACAGTAACAAATTATTCTGTTAAACTAATTAAAGACTATATGATCCTGGTGCAGAAAGGCAAAGAGGAGGAAGCGCTGAAACTGACCCAGAAGGGTAAAAAGATAGATGTTGCTTTAAAAAGCGTTCCCTATGATATCAGCGGCACCTGGACGGATACCTCCGGCAATGAATACATATTTAACAAAGATTCCAGCTATGAATACCATCATGTCATCGAAGGTTCTGCCCTGACAATCCGTGCATTTGAGACTGTCTTGGGTGGCGCTGGAGGAGCGCTAATAACAATTTCCATCGCCCTGTTTGCCTTTTCTACAATCCTTGGCTGGGAATATCATGGAGAAAAAGCATTAGAATATCTCCTTGGCACACACCGTTTTAACATGGTTTACCGCATTGCCTTTTCACTATTAGCTTTCGTAGGCGCTACTACAACCTTAGAAATAGCATGGACATTTTCAGACATAGCCAATGCTTTAATGGCAATCCCGAACTTAATCTGTATGCTGGCATTAAGCGGTGTTATTAAAAATGAACTGGAACGTTACCAGCCAATCCTTATGGAAGAAAAACGCCGGAAGAAATTAACAAAGTGAGGTTAAGCTGTAAATCACGCAAAAAACACGGTATGAGGGACTATTATGGATAGTTTTATTTACAGCCTGAATGCAACAGTTCCAATTTTTCTAGTAATGGTTATCGGAAACCTCTTAAATAGAATTGGATTGATTAACAGGCAGTTTTCAAACATTGCTGACAAACTTGTATTTAAAATCTGTCTGCCTTGTATGCTCTTTTTAAATTTGTCAGGCACAAATATACGAAAAGAATTTGACACCTCCTATATTGGATACTGCTCTGCTGTTACATTGTTTTCTATCTTATCCATCTGGTTTGCTGCAAAGCGCCTTATGAAAGACAAAAGCATGGTAGGAGCCTTTGTACAAGGTTCCTACCGCAGCAGCGCCGCAATCCTCGGGCTTGCGTTTATCGAAAATATATATGGTTCTTCTGGAATGGCGCCTTTAATGATTATTGGCTCAGTCCCACTATACAACATCTTCGCAGTTATCGTACTTACACTGGAAAGCGGACAGGCACAAAACCATACTATTACATTGCAGCTTCGCAACGCTTTTTTTGGCATCATAAAAAACCCAATTATTATTGGTATATTCCTTGGGCTTATTGCATCCTTTTTCAACCTTTCCCTTCCACATATGATTGAAAAAACTGTTATAAACCTTGGGACAATCGCTTCTCCCCTTGCCCTTCTGTCAATTGGGGCATCTTTTGAAGGGCGAAAAGCAATTGCAAAAATCAAACCGACTGCCATTGCTTCTTTCCTAAAGCTCATTGGCCTGGCAGCCCTCTTTCTGCCTGTAGCAATCTGGCTGGGCTTCCGCGGCCAGAAACTAATTGCTATCATTATTATGCTGGCCTCACCTTGCACACCTACTTCTTATATTATGGCCAAAAATATGGGTGGCGACGCCTCCCTTGCCTCCAGCATTGTCGTTTCTACCACTCTTTTGTCCTCTGTCACATTAACAGGCTGGATTTTCCTTGCCCGCCTGTTAGATTTCATCCAATAACAAGGGGGAATGCTAATTCATTCCCCCCTTTTGATTACTGCTTTTCAGCATCTGGTTTCTTTTTTCGCAACAAAGTCAACAAAACGGTCATAATCTCTGCCAGCTTCCTAACACTTGACTGTATTTCTCCCTGTTTTTGTTTTAATTCATCTTCGCTTTTCATTACAGCCTGAATATCACTCTGCATCTTGCCAAGTTCTGGTATTTCAGACCCACTTTCCATACGCCTCTGAATAGCCCTTTGTCCCTTAATAAATTCTTTCTGGAGTTCAATCAGCTTCTTGACTTCTTCCTGCCTCTGTTCTAAAGCAGTTCTGTCTGCCAATACTGACTGGATATCTAACTGTGCTTGCTCCATTACATCCTGTTTTTTTACAAGCAACTGCATATCTGACTGTAACTGGCTAAACACAGATTGCTTTTCCATAAGTGACTGTACATCATTCTGCATCTGTTTTAAAACATCCTTTTCTTCTAAAAGAACCTGCATATCTTCTTTTATCTGGCTCAATGTTTCCTGGCTTTCCAGCATATCCAGTAAATCATTTTTATTCTGTTCAAACAAAACTTTTGTCTCATCCATATTATTATTAACATACTTAGAAACAACCTTTGCCGTAGACGTAGTATGTTCATTTACAGATGCTTCCAAATGGTTCAGGCGCTCTTCCAGAGTTTCTATGGAAATACCATCTGCCCTGCCTGCCTCTTCACTTTCCTGCATCAGGGCATGCACTTCTTTATATATTGCCTTTTCAAACTGAAGTTGCTCATTCAGGATTGCATACAATTTCTGGTCATATCCTTCCTGGCGCTTTTTATCCATTTCACGCTCTGCTGTTAGGAAAGAATAGAATCCATCATAGAAAAAATATGCCAGCACTATAATAACAACTGCCAATAAAACACTTAATATAACGCCAAATGCAGATTTTACCAGCACATCGCGAAACATAACCTCCGCAAGGATTCCCGCAATACATACTAAAAATGATAGTAATGTTGTTTTCCTGATTTCCATGATTTCCTCCATTCCTTACCTATTAGCGATATATAACTAATTACAGCGATGAACTGCTTAAATATTCTTTCTGGAATGGTGTTAATTCATCAATTTCTTTTCCCAGGAAACGAAGTTTGCGTTTTGCAACCTCCATATCAACTTCACGAGGCACAACGATTAATTTTTCATTCAGCTTCCCTTCATTTTCTACAAGGTATTTTGCACTTAACGCCTGAATCGCAAAACTCATATCCATAATTTCAGCTGGATGCCCATCCCCTGCCGCCAGGTTTACAAGGCGTCCCTCGGCAAGTATATAAATCCGTACGCCATTTGGAAGTTTATATCCCATAATATTATTGCGCATCTCTTCTGTCTCTGTTGCAATTTCACGAAGGCGCTTCATATCAATTTCTACATCGAAATGCCCTGCATTGCAAAGGATTGCCCCGTCCTTCATTTCCATAAAATCTTCTTCGTCAATAACCCCGGCACAGCCTGTTACTGTTACAAAGAAATCACCATATTTTGCTGCTTCCTTCATCGGCATTACTTCAAAGCCATCCATTACTGCCTCAATTGCCTTGATTGGGTCGATTTCCGTTACGATAACGCGGGCTCCAAGAGCCTTTGCACGCATTGATACGCCTTTCCCACACCAGCCATAACCTGCCACAACTACAATCTTCCCTGCCACAATCAGGTTTGTTGTACGGTTAATTCCATCCCATACAGACTGGCCGGTACCATAACGGTTATCAAAAAGATGTTTACAGTCAGCGTCATTTACCATAACCATTGGGAACGCAAGCTGGTCTGCAGCTGCCATGGCCTGAAGGCGGATAATGCCTGTCGTTGTTTCCTCACAGCCTCCAATAACATATTGAAGCTGGTCTTTCTTTGTAGTGTGAAGCATATGGACTAAATCACCGCCATCATCAATAATAATATTTGCCTGATGGGAAAGAGTTTCTGAAATGTGCGCTTCGTACTCTTCATCTGTAGAACCATGCCATGCAAAAACATTCAGCCCTGCCTCAACCAATGCAGCGGCAACATCATCCTGTGTAGAAAGTGGGTTGCTTCCTGTAATAAACATCTCTGCCCCACCTGCTGCAAGCACTTTACAAAGGTATGCTGTTTTTGCTTCCAGATGGATTGACAGCGCAATCTTTTTACCGGCAAAAGGTTTCTCCTTTGAAAAATCTTCCTCTAAGCTGCGAAGGAGCGGGCAGTTCCTGCGCACCCACTCAATTTTATGCGCACCAGATGGCGCAAGGCTAATATCTCTAATTTGACTCATATTATTCCTCCATTTTCTGTAGTTATCAATTGCATAACAGTATTGTAATCCATAACATTTAGATTATATCACATCTATTTGGAAACGCAACCGAAAAAACGGTTTAAAATCCACTGCCCATGCCATTCCCTGCGAAAGAACCAAAATCAATCCCAAACACATCCTGCACCTTTTTCAGCAAAGGCAATACATCCATTTCTGACTGGTATGCCTCCATATCCCCATCATCCGATGCTTCATATACTTTATCACTATCTGATGGCATATCCACATCCACATCTACATCACTTTCAATCTTCATATCAATAGTAGCAAATTCCTCTTTTCCAGCCAAAATGCTAATAGTGCCTTTTGCTTCCTCCTGGTCTCCTTCCATTTCAACTTTCAAGGAATAATTCGCAAGCTCTGCCAATGCCTCTGTAGAATATATCATAGTCCCGCTTGCTTCTCCTTTATTCAGTTTTGAAATATCATACTCCTCTAAAGTCACCATCAGTACATTTTTCGTAAGTACTGGCTCTTTTCCTGTTTCAGAAAGCGCCATATCTAATATTAAATCCCCATTAATAACACCACTTTTTTCTGTGCCCTTCCCATGAAGATGGAAATACTCCTTACCATCCACCTCAACAAACGCCTCACAGGCAAATTTTTCCCCATCCCTTGGATACAATGTACGGATAACAACCTCTTCCCCTGTCCCATCCTCTATTTTAATATTACGGCCGATAATTCTTTCATCACTGTCTACCTGCACTTCCATAATGCTAGAAAAGCCTTCTGTATCAACGTTTTTCTCAAGGTCTTCTATTGCATCTGCAAGCTCCTCTTCATACGCGGCACATTGTTCTTCATCAACCTTTTTAATAATTCCCTTAATTTCATTATCATCTTTTAACTGCCTTAAAAGTTCCCCAACCAGGGAAACAGCTTCCTCCCCATCCATTGTAACAGTGTATAAATCAGCTTTTTGGGAAACTCCTTCTGCCTTGCAGTCAGACTGTTTTTCTGCCTTTTTAACATTTTTGGCATTTTCAATCACAATTCCTGTATACCGCTCATAAATCTTTTTTAAATCCTCAGCCTCCGGAACTATTTTCCCATAATTAGCCGCTGACAATATTGCATTGCCTTCTCCATTAAAAGCATCTGCAGACGTATGGAGATACGCCTTTGATAACTCTGGAATCTGCACATAGCCTTCCTGTTTATCCAGATCAGACTGTGCCTTTAAAGTAATCAGTTCCTGCCCATTGCCGCCTGCTTTCATAATTGTGGAATATGTATTCCCTTCCTTTTTTGCTGCAATATCAAGCTCTATCTCTTCCACTCCTGAAATATCAATGCCATATAGGGAAACTAACGATTTTACTGTATCCGAAACCGCTAACTTCATATTTATCTTTCTGCCTTGCTGCCCCTTTGCAATCCCCCCATAAACACTGTTATAGTAATCCGTCAATGCCTCGGCATGCCTATCCCTGTTTTTCATTTCTAAAGACTGATAGTATTCTGCATCTGACATATTGGACTTCTTCATGACATTTACAACTTTTGCCGCTGCCGCGACGCCCAATGCAAGGATACAGACAATGGCAATGGCAATTTTCATCTTACTGCCAAAAAACTTTTTCTTTTCTGTCTCTGTCTTTGCTGCCGATATATCCTGACTGTGAGACACCCCTTCGTTTGTTGGCTGTCCACATACTGTACAGAACTTTTCTTCCTCATTTAATTCTGCACCACAATTATTACACTTCATAGTTTCCCTCCTTTTTAGGAACTGTTTCTGTTACATCGCTTTAATTTATTATAATATACGATATTTTACATAAGGTCAATAACCCAAATCATACCACACAGGGCAACAGCATTTACTTTTTACGGTTCATGATTACTATTCACAGCCAATTGCAGCTAAATCTCAATAAAAAATATCTTTCCTCTGTATATTTTCTACAATGTGCGGCATGAGAAACTGGCAGTTTTATATATTTTCTGTAGAAAGCGAAAATTTTGTCTTGCTTACATTCTGACAAAAATTATAGAAGACATTCCTTCCTGGGCAA
>CAJUJR010000083.1 GCA_910586605.1 uncultured Lachnospiraceae bacterium
CTACAGAAAATTTGAAATTCTGCTTTCTCATGCTGCACATAATGAAAGCGCTTCACAGGGGAAGATATTTTTTATTTCCTTAAATTTGGCTACGATTGGCTGCGAATAGTAACGATATACTAGATGGACAGCTCTTTAATCGCTGCTGCATCCTTCCCAAGGTAAGAAAGGACGCCCTGGCCCATTAGCTTTCTTGCATCAACGCTTTTCCCTGTGGAAAGCCGTTTCACCTGTTTTTCCTTTTCCGCGTAAATGCACACATGGTCTTTCCCGTCATAAGGAAGCATTGCCTGATAGAGCTTCTCTTCCCCATTTTCAAATGCAGCAATATCTTTAAATCGAATCCAGAGTTCGCAAGGGACTTTATCAAATGGGATAATATTCTGGCAGATTACTTTACTGCCTCTGTCATCCTCCATTTTTGCTTTCCCTTTTATGAAAAGCTTGCTATCGGTATTTAACAATTCCTTATTCCTCTCATAATCCCTTGGGAATACAACAACTTCCGTTGTCCCATATAAATCCTCTAACTTTAGGATCGCCATTACTGAATTTGTCCTTGTTGTCCTGACTACTTTATCAACCAGCATACCGCCAATCACAACAGTTTCACCATCCTGTACTTCAGCCGCCATCGGCTGTTCCCCATCTTCATCCGCCAGAAAATCCTTTGAAGTCCTGGTACAGTTTTTATTCATTAACCCAAGGTATTCTTCTAAGGGGTGCCCGCTAACATATATCCCCAGCATCTCTTTTTCATACGCCAAGTACTCTTCCTTTTCAAACTCCCCGACATCCGGATACGTTATCTGGTTTGCCTTGGTGAGTTCTTCATCCCCCATATCAAACAGCGACAATTGCCCTTCCATGCTGTCCTTTTTCTCACGGGCAATATTATCAAGCATTATCTGGTAAACTTGCAATTTCTGCTTCCTGGTACCTTCTAAGCAGTCAAACGCCCCCGACTTTATGAAATTTTCAATTGTATGCTTATTTACTTCTTTCGTAGAAAGACGCTCCATAAAATCTTCCATAGAGGTAAAAAGGCCATTCTTTTCCCTTTCTTGCACAATCGCTTCAATCACAGTTGTGCCAATCCCCTTTATTGCAGACATGCCAAAACGAATTTTTCCATTGGATACTGAAAATTCTGAAAAACCTTCATTAATGTCTGGCCCAAGTATTTCAATATCCATCTGCCGGCATGTCATTGCATATTCCAAAACCTTGCTGTTATGGTCTTTTACAGAAGTCATTAATGCGGCCATAAACTCCAATGGATAATAATATTTCAGCCACGCCGTCTGATATGCTACAACCGCATAAGCAGCCGCATGGGATTTATTAAAAGCATATTTTGCAAACTCTGTCATATCATCATAAATCTTGTTGGCAACCTCTTCTGGAATCCCATTTGCAACGCATCCCTTTACCCCCTCTTCTTCATTACCATAGACAAAATTCTGGCGCTCTGCTGCCATAACAGAAGCTTTTTTCTTTGCCATTGCCCTCCGTACCAAGTCGCTCCGGCCAAAACTATATCCTGCAAGGTTCCGGACAATCTGCATTACCTGCTCCTGATAGACAATACATCCGTAAGTCGGCTCCAAAATCGGCTCTAATTGCGGGCAGCCATAGGTAACATTATCCCTGTTAGACTTCCCCGCTATATATTGCGGGATATAATCCATCGGCCCTGGACGGTATAGGGAAATCCCTGCAATGATATCTTCCATATTCTGCGGCTTTAATTCTTTCATAAAACGCTTCATCCCACCGCTTTCTAACTGGAACACCCCTTCTGTACGGCCAGAAGAAATCATATCAAAAACATTTTTGTCTTCAAAATCAATCTTCATCATCCTTTCGTCGATGTTCATCGTGGCGTCATCAAAAATCCCAGCAAGGCGCGCCGCATCTTGTATTACGGTCAATGTCCGGAGCCCCAAAAAATCCATTTTTAAAAGCCCAAGTTCTTCCAGTGTCGTCATGGTAAACTGCGTTGTCACCGTCCCGTCAGCCGCCTTGGAAAGCGGGATATACTCATCTACCGGTTTTGGGCTGATTAAAACTCCAGCGGCATGGATAGAAATATGCCTTGGAAGCCCCTCAAGACGCCTGGACATGTCAATCAGCCCTTTTGCCTGCTCATCTGTATCATAGACTGCCTTTAGTTCCGGATTCCTGTTTAACGCCTTATCAATCGTAATGCCTAGTTCTGTTGGGACTGCCTTTGCAATCGTATCTACATAATTATATGGGAAATCCAGTACACGGCCAACATCCCGGATCGCATTCCTTGCCGCCATAGTACCAAATGTAACAATCTGCACTACATGGTCTTCTCCATATTTCTGTACCACATAATCAATTACTTCAGGACGGCGCTCATAGCAAAAATCAATGTCAATATCAGGCATTGTGACACGCTCAGGATTCAGGAAACGCTCAAACAAAAGATTATAGCGGATTGGGTCAATATTGGTAATGCCAAGCGTGTATGATACGATACTTCCCGCCGCCGAACCACGCCCTGGCCCAACACTGATATTACGTTCCCTTGCAAACCGGATAAAATCCCATACAATTAGGAAATAATCCACAAATCCCATTTTACAGATTACTTCTAATTCCTGCGCCAGCCTTTTTACATGGCGGGAGGCGTTCTTCCCATAACACCTTACAAGCCCCTCTTTACATAGTTTTTTTAGGTATTCCCAGGAAGTATACCCTTCCGGCACATCAAAATGTGGCAGCTTATATTCCCCAAATGTGATTTCCACCTGGCACCGCCTGGCAATTTTTTCTGTATTTTCGACCGCCTGCTGCGCGTAAGGGAATAATGCCGCCATTTCTTCTGGTGATTTCAAGTAAAACTGGCCTCCTTCGTACCGCATACGGTCTTCATCCTTTACCAATTTTTTTGTCTGGATGCAGAGAAGGATATCATGCGGCTCTGCATCACTATCCATTATATAATGTACGTCATTTGTTGCAACCAGCCCCAAACCTGTTTCCTGAGCCATCCGAAGCAGCCCCTGGTTCACCGTTTTCTGCTCGGCAATCCCATGGTCCTGTAATTCCAAGAAAAAATTACCTTGTCCAAATATAGAAGAAAGACGGAGCGCCTCCTGCTTCGCCTGTTCATAAAGCCCCCTTCTAAGGTTGGCTGCAACAACGCCTGCAAGGCAGGCGCTTAATGCAATAATCCCCTCATGGTACTTTTCCAATACCTCGTAATCAACACGCGGTTTATAATAAAACCCTTCTGTAAAGCCAATTGATACGATTTTTATCAAGTTTGCATATCCTTGGTTATTCTCCGCCAAAAGCACGAGATGGTTATACCTCTCTTCCCCTTTGGAAACCTCCCTGTCAAAACGGGAACCAGGAGCCACATATATCTCGCATCCAATCACAGGATGAACGCCCGCTTCCTTTGCCGCACGGTAAAAATCAATGACGCCGTACATGTTCCCATGGTCTGTAATTGCAATATGCCCCATCCCCAATTCTTTTGCACGGCAGACCAGCTCTTTCATTTTGCAGGAACCATCCAACAGAGAATACTCCGTATGCACATGTAAATGGGCAAATTCCATACTTTCCCCCTTTTTCTATACGCATCGTCTGCACCCATACGCTTATGCGCATCGCTGCATTACAACACGCCCTAACCTACAAAGAAGGGGCCTGCACAAACCATGCAGAAGCCCCTTCTAAACAATATGTTTTATGCCTTTACGGCGCTTAAAAATTTCTCAATATCTGCCATAGCATTTGACTCGTCGTCCCCGTCTGCAGAAACAACTACTTCTTCTCCTGCATCCAGCCCCAATGCCATCATTCCCATTATACTTTTTGCATTTACCTTCTTATTGCCACATTCAACATAAATACTGCTGTCAAACTGACTTGCCACTTGTACAAGAACTGCAACCGGTCTAGCCTCTAATCCATTTTTAATCTGGATTCTGATTTTTTTTGTGATCATCGTTAAATCCTCCTTCTAAGAAATATCACCATTCTTTTCCCGTAACTGTTCAACAATCCTGCTGATTTTCCGCAAACGGTGGTTCACTCCTGACTTGCCGATTGGCACGGTAAGCATCTTCCCTAACTCCTGCAGGGAACTGTCCGGATAATCCAACCTAAGCTCTGCCACTTCGCGAAGCCCGTCTGCTAACTGGCTAAACCCCATTTTACATTGCAAATACCTGATATCTTCAATCTGCCTTGCAGCAGCCGTAACTGTTTTACTAATATTGGCTGTCTCACAATTTACCTGCCGGTTCACTGAATTACGGACTTCTTTTACAATCCGTACATTTTCCAGTTCCATTAAGGCAATATGTGCTTCTATTACATTAAGGAAATCCACAATCTGCGAACCTTCCTTAATATAAAGGACATGATACTTTTTGCGCTCTACGATCTTGGCCTCCATCCCAAAATCTGCCATCAGCTCTTTTAACTGAAGGGCATATTGCCCTGACAGAACGGCAATCTCCAGATGATAGGCCTTTTCCGGGTTCGTCACAGAACCCGCCACTAAAAAACTTCCTCTTAAGTACGCCCTCTTGCAACAGGTGTTTTGCACTAACCTCTGATGGATTTTCTGGAAATCTCCCCACAAACTTCCATCCTCATCCATTATTTTAAGTGCCTTAAGAACGAGTATTACATCCTGATGTCTCTTCACTATTAGAGAAAAACTTACGCCAGAAGACCGAATATTGTGATTATGAACCGCAACTTCAATCTGTACTTGAAATGTTTTCTTTAATAAGATATAAGATTTTTGTGCAACTGTCAAGTTCTCTGTATCAATTTGTAAATAGTTTTTCTTACATCTGTCGCACTTTATCTTGCCACATAAAATAAAGATTGCTGCAAACTCAGCAATGCAGCAATGCCTCCCCTTGCTCTCCTGCTGCACCAGCTCTTCTTTTACCCTGCTCGAAAATGACATAGTTCCCCCTCTTGTATTTTCATTTTCCGATATCCCTGTGTTCTGCCTTTAAACCATATGGCAGTTCCTGCATCTTTCCTGCCAGGGCATTGGCAATCGTTACAGAACGGTGTTTTCCACCAGTGCAGCCAATGCTGATGACAATTTGGTTTTTCCCCTCCAGAATATAATTAGGAATCAAAAATTTTATCATATCATAAAGCTGGTTTAAAAAAATCATTGCCTGCCCGGAAGTCATCACATAGTTGTAAACTTCCTTATCATTGCCCGTTAAATGCTTTAACTCAGGTATATAATAAGGGTTTGGCAGGAAACGGACGTCAAACACCAAATCAGAATCTGCCGGAATCCCATATTTAAACCCAAAAGATAAAACGGTTACAAAAAAGCTCCTGTATTCCCCAGTATCTAGAAAAATTTTATCTATCTCCTGTTTTAAATCACGGATTAACATATGGCTTGTATCCAAGATATAATCTGCCAGTTCCTTAATTGGCGCCAGTTCTTTGCGTTCCGCCTCAATTGCCTTGTCCACGCGCCCCTGCAAGGCGAGGGGATGGTTTCTCCGCGTTTCCTTATACCGCTTTACCAATACGCTGCTGTCTGCGTCCAAAAACAGGATTTCATAACGGTAACCGGCTTCCTTCATCGCCTCCAGCATATCACCAAGCTCCGATAATCCCTGTAGGTTGCGGATATCAATGCCTAATACTACCTTGTCAATCGACTTATATTCCCCAATAAATACCTTTGTCAGCTTTGGAACCAAACGCACCGGGAGGTTATCAATGCAAAAATATCCCATATCCTCCAGCATCTTTAAGACAGAACTTCTCCCCGCCCCTGACATCCCTGTCACTATCACAAAACGAATCATCTCTAACACCGCCCTTCTTCTGCCGTACTGCTGCTTTGCCAAACCTACCTCTGCCAGGCACTGCACAGCATTACTTCTGTCCCCAGCCAAGCATTGCACTATTCCACGAACTTTACCTCTGTTTCCAGCCATACGCCAAACTTTTCCTGGACTGTCTTTTGCACATGTTCAATCACCTGTCTTGCCTCATCATATGTCCCATCGCCCACATTTACCACAAACCCACAATGCTTCTCTGAAACCATCACATCTCCAACCCGGAATCCCCGCAGCCCGGCGTCTTCAATCAATTTTCCCGCAAAATGGCCTTCCGGCCTTTTAAATGTGCTGCCTGCGCTCCCATACTGCAGCGGCTGCTTCTCTTTCCGCCGTGCATTAAGCTCCTGCATTTTGTGCACAATTTCCGATACCTCCCCTTCCCCAAAAGCAAAAAGCGCCCACAAGACAATAAGGGAATCTTTCTGGATCAGGCTGGTCCGGTAACCAAGCTCCAACTCATCTTTCTGGCAATAACGTCTTGTCCCATCTGGAAATAAAAGCATTGCCCCAAGAATCCTATCCTTGATTTCCCCGCCATACGCCCCGGCATTCATTGTTACTGCGCCCCCTAATGTGCCAGGAATCCCACTGGCAAATTCAAAACCAGTAAGGCCTTTTTTCCCTATCCTATTTGCCATACCAGAAAGCATAATCCCGCTTCCAGCAAACACAAATGTCTGCTGTGATAATTCACCATTGCTTTCCTGCTGCGGAAACTGCCCCCTCCTTTTATCTCCTGGCGGCATAAAGACAAGCGCATCCATTGCCACCTTTCCTTCTGTCTCTTCAATATCCCTGTTTGGCATATGCGTTGCAAGAACTACCCCATCATATCCTTTATCATATGCCAAAAGATTGCTTCCATTTCCAAAAATAAAATATGGCTGCTTTTCTTTCCGAATATAAGTAATTGCTTCCACAAAATCTTCTATATAAAGAGGACTTACAAAGTACTTCGCCTTCCCTCCAATACGAAACGTAGTATGCTTAGAAAGCAGCTCGTCACATGCTACATTTTCTTTCCCCGCAATACGGCATAATTCTCTTACCTGGAACAACCTATCACTTCCTTTCCATATATCATATGCTATTTTTTGCAGAAAACATGCAAAAAATTCTTAATGGACTGTTAAGTTCCTAAGGAAACTATCAAAAACTTTATCTATCATATCACAGGAAGAATATGTTTTCAACAACCAAGGGGGTACCACATGAAAGAATAAAAGATACAAGCTATGTTATTTTCTACATCTTGCACCTTTTATTCTTTCACGCAACACCCCCGCTAATCTTTGGCCTGCACCCATGCCAGGTTCTTCTTATTGGTTATCATATTATAAAATAGGCCAATTTGTTTATAATCTAAGGCATGGTAATAATCGCCCTTTACCCTTACTTTACCATCATCTTTATAAAGCATATATAACCGCTTTCTTTTTTAAATCCTTGGAAAAGATGACAAAATCAATACCATCAGCCATTTGATTATTTATAACATCCCAACACCTAAGAGAAATCTTTGACAAATAACTTGTGTTGCTATTCTCGTAACTTAGGGTTAAATATTCAGCAAGTCAACGATATTTGAGAAGTTGATAAGCAGATCATCGTAGATGCCAGCCTTCACAGAATCAGCAAAAGTATAATCTCCGGTATCTTCTGATTCAAAGTTGTAAACAAGGATACGGTTCTTCTCCTGGTCAACAATCCAGTATTCCCTGACGCCTACAGTACGGTATTTAAAGAGTTTTGTAAAATAATCCATACGCTTGCTGGCAGGGGAGACAATTTCTATAATCCAGTCTGGCGCACCAAAACAGCCTCTGTCAGTGAGCTTTGATTTATCACAGATTATGGATATATCCGGCTCGACATAGTTTGTATCATCTTTATCCAGAAATACAGCAAATGGTGCAAAAAAAGGCTCACAGAAACCACCTTTTAACTTAATATAGGAATTTATGGAAGAAAAAAGCTCCCTCGCTATTGTTTGATGCTTTCGGCTGGGTGGCGCCATCATATATATTTGTCCATCAATCAGTTCTGCACGTTCTCCATCCGGGAGAGCATAAATGTCATTAATAGTATAGATTTTTTCTTGTGCTAATGCTGGCATAGGAACACTTCCTTTCCAAAATATTGTGTCTAGTATAATAACAAAATCGCCTGCGAATTAGCAATAGTCCTTGCTACCGGCTGTGAGATAAAAGCTACATTAAAAGGTATCACAGACAGAAATTAACAGAAAAAAACTCCCTAGCTGCTAAATGTATCCAGATATACATCTTCTAAATTCGCTGGGCATCTTCTATAATCATACCCATTCGGCGGAGTATCGGCAACAATTTTTATGTGGACGCCGTCTTCCCTGCTGTTAATATTGCTGACAATATATTTTTCCTGGATTTCTTTAAGTTTATCATAATCTGCCGAAATATCATAGACTTTTTCTGATACATCCTGTATCAGCTGCCCTGGCGTACCATTTTTAATCACTTTCCCATTCCCAATCAAATAAATTTCATTCGCAATCGCCTCTACATCTGATACAATATGGGTTGCCACAATAACAATCCGCCCCTCTGCTATCATGCTGATATAATTTCTTATGCGGATTCTTTCCTGTGGGTCTACACCTGCTGTCGGCTCATCCAGTATCAATATTTTAGGGTCATTTAATAATGCCTGTGCAAGCATCAGGCGCTGCTTCATCCCTCCAGAAAGCCCATCTATCCGCACCCTCCGTTTGTCTTGCAAGTGAAACGCTTCCATCAATTCCAAGGAACGCTCCTTTGCCTTCTCTTTTTTTAACCCCTTGAGCCTGGAAATATACATCAGGAAAGCATAAGCACTGAAATCATTGTAAAACCCCTGTGTCTGCGGCATGTACCCAACAACAGCCCTGTAACCCTTTCCCAGCGTTTTAATATCTGTCCCATCGAAAAGGATTTCTCCATCCTGCCTTGCAATATTATCCGTAATCAGGTTAATCAGCGTACTTTTCCCAGCGCCATTCGGCCCCAAAAGGCCATATAAGCCAGGGGTAAAAGTAATTGATATCCCGGAAAGGGCATGTATTTTCCCATAATCTTTTTTTATATTTTGAATTATTAACTGCATTAAAATCACCTGCCTGTTTTCTTTCTGATTATTTTTAGAATCCCAAAGGCAGACAAAAGAAAAAGTAACATAACAGCCAGCTTCAGGAAAAAGTATAGTACCATAAACAGTAAAATATTGCAGCCAAAAGGAACCGCTGCAAGCCTAGGAATGCTCTGTACTGGGGCAAAAAGCCCAGAAATCCCATAGAGCTTATATATAGAAGCAACCTCCAGTGCGTTTTCAACTGCAAACATAACAACTGTGATGCATATTAACAGGATGGCTTTTCTCCTGTCCAGTTCCCGCCTCCCATATTTACAAAGGCTAAGTACAGCATTTGTCCCAGATATCTTTTCTTCCCAAAAAAAACCAAAGACAAGCAAAAGCATCCCTACAGCAAAAACAAGATCCCGCAAATCCAACCTGTTTTGGAATAGCCTGTTATAACAGTATAAATTAATATACCAGCCATCAATACCCTTTTCTTCCTGTAAGGACTTTAAATAATCCTTCTGTGTCATAATTTCCCTATAAAAAATCTGTTCTGTCTGATAGGCGCTACACTTGTATTGAATTTCTTCATACGCCTTGTCATCTATTTTCCCTGCTTCATAATCGTTTACTGCCTGTTCATACTCTTTTGACAACGCATCTAAAAAACTGCCAAGCTCTCCCAATTCCTGTTCAGAAGCATCGGCTGGGACACCTTCATACCGTTCAATAAAAGAGCAATACATTTCCTGGACGCCAGATTCTATTACATCTGTAAAATCAGCCTGCTTTATAAAAACAACTGCAAGCACAAACAATAATAAAATCCCCTTCTGGCTAACCAATAATTTATATGCTTCAAAACCCATGCTATTTAAACGCTCCTGTAATAAAAGCAGCAGTAAGTACAATACACCATAACATAAGTGCAAGAAGCTTCCGGAATATCCTTCTTCCCCTTCCATCTCTTGCAGCATAGGCCATATGCTTCAACCCAATCGTATTCCTGTCTGTAAGGGCAAAAACAACCAAAAGGATGCAAAGCACCCCAAAGAAATGTACAAAATTACAATGAAAGAGGGCAATAAGCCCTCTATAATCAAAAGAAACAGGCTCGATTTCCAAAAGTTTTTTATAATCGTCTGCTGTCTTTTCAATATTCCGTTTAGAAAATCCATCCGCTGCCTTAAAAATACTAATTTGGTTCATTGAATCAGACTGCCGTAAAACAGCTTCTATATTTTGATGATACCGAATAATATAATCCTTCTCCCCGACTGCTTTATTTCCCAAAAACCAATAGATACAAGATATCACATGGATGCAGAATACTGCCAGAAGCAGATTTCTGACAAAACGTTTCCTGATAATAGTTTTCCACTCCATACCGCCTATTCTCCCAATGGTGTCCATTTTGCTGCGCCTTCGGATAACCCTTTTACAGAAAGAATACCTATTTTCCCACTCCCTAATGCAAAAAAGTAATCCTCATCCCCCATACGGCATGGGCTAAAATCAACATCCATAACCTCGTTTAAAAGTTTACCTTCAGAATCATATTGCGACAGGGTATAGGTATCCTTACGATAGAAGTAGATGGTCTTTCCATGCACTGCTATATCCCCACGCGCACCAGTGTCCACCACGGCTGCATCTTTTTGCTCTTTCAGCGAATAACGGTTAATTCCATTTACCGTAGCATAATACAAGTCCCCATCAGAAACAGCATAAGCAGAAACCGCATCCTTTTTCACCAGCTGAACCTTGGCAGTATTGACATTCAGGGCAAAGATACCAGCTTCTATATCAATATAGTCATCATCAATGAAGTTTCCTGACTGGAAAAACAGGTAATCCCCATAAGCCTGCATACGGTACAAAGATGGGCGGCTGCCTGCATTTTCAAATACAATTTCCACATCCTCTCCCCCAAGTTTTATACGGCGTAACTTCAGGCCGCTTTCTTCTCCAATTAAGAAATAGATATATCCCCTGTGAATGCATACTTCCGGTTCTGAAAATTCCTTTACATTTTCACCTTCTGCTTTTGTGGAAGAAAGATCCGCTTTATATAACGTCATATATTTCTCACAGGTACTTCCATCTGGAGATACCTTATACAAATATACATACCCTTCTCCATCATGCCCTACAACATATACGCAGCCGTCATAATATTGGATATAACTTCTTATATAAGCAATCTCTTCTTCACCATTAGAATTAAAAAATGCATTACAGCCCTTACTGTTATGGGCACAGTTTGGCTTATTGCAAAGAGGGATATAGCTTTGGGAAGCTGTATCAAAATACATCAGCCTTCCATACCCGAAATCTTTTCCCCATATATAATACCCGTTTTCTGCCCTTGCAACACTTGTCCACAAATACTCCGGCTGGGCGTCTGTTGCAACTTTATACCCTAACCCATATTCTGACAAGCCAAGCTTCTCCTCCCGCATCCCAGAAATCGGATGGCTGTCATCAATTACTTTGGTTTTGGCAGTATCTGTATTTTTTTCTGAACCAGAACGATTCACCTTGGAACTTCCTGCGTTAGTACTTTTCCCTTCATTCTGTGAACTGATGTCACTCCCCCCAGAGCAACCCACTAGCAAAAGAATACAAAATAAAAGAGGTATATAAATTTTTCTTTTCCCATGAACTTTTTCCATATAATCCCTCCATATCCTTTGGCAATTCAAATGGTATAACTAAAAAATGCTCTTTAAAAAATGTATTACTAAGGCAATATTTTATGTTGCCTTAGATATACTTTTCACACTATCCCCATGCCACGCTCTTTGCGGCACAAATAGCAATGAAAAACGCTGCTTTTGTGTTTTTCCATAATTGAAACCGTAATCATTCTTAGGATGCGTTTTGTGCAGCCTTAGAATGATTTTTCAATCTAATCTCATTTTATAAAATTAATCTAAAAATGACGAAGTTATGTCACTCTTAAGGCCTGACATTATACAAGGTAGCTTTCAAACCTCCACCTGCATAACCCCAAAAATCAGCTACTGTAAAATTATATCCTGCATCAGCAGTTCTGCTAACTGCCACTGTGTTATAAGCATCCCCTCTCGTATTATTAACTATTCTTGTCCGTGTATCACCTGTAGTTGGATGCTCTTCAACATATTTCATCTGAATTTCCAATACTATGCCACCATTACCATAAGTAAAAGTCCCCTTGGCTAACGTTGCTGTCACAGATGCCGTTATCCCTTCTGCTGCTGAACAGGGTGTTGTTGTTCCCAAAAGCATTACTGCAGTTAGTAAAATCCCAATTACTTTCTTCCTCATAACGATAAATCTCCTTATAAATAATATTATAAATATACTTCTATATTAACAATACTCTTATTCAATGTAAATTTCAAGTGCTATTTCTTATTTATACGACACAATTCGACACATTCGTTACTATTCACAGCCAATCGTAGCCGGATCTCAATAAAAAATCTCTTCCCC
>CAJUJR010000084.1 GCA_910586605.1 uncultured Lachnospiraceae bacterium
TGGAAGATATTTTTTATTTATTTACATTTCGCTACGATTGGCTGTGAATAGTAACTATATTTCAGGTTACTACTTCACGGCTAATTTCTCCGCATCCGTTCCACTACACTATCCCCAACCATGCTCCGATAGCCCAAAAGCGTTACAGTAGCCAAAAGGAGTAAAAGAACTGGCGTGCTCCATAAAACAGGCGCAACTGTAAACATATATCGGTAACTTAAAATCTCCTGCCCAAACTTCCTGACAAGCGTCATATTTGCCAAAGCCCCTGCGGGCAGTGAAATTAATATTGTACACAGCGCATAAAATCCCCCCTCTATGAAAAGCATCTCCTGTAGCTGCCTCTTTGACATCCCAACAGCTTCCAGCATCGCAAACTCCTGTTTTCTCGACAGCATCGAGGTCAAAACAGTGTTGATAAAATTGAGCATCCCGATGCAGGCAAGCACAAGGACCAGCCCATTTCCTACAATAAATATCATCTGGGTGTATTCTTTAAATTCCTGTTCATAGTCCTTCCGGGAGGTATATCCCAGGTGGTTCCCAGCCTGTTTACAATATGTTTTCAGCCACTTGTCCATCTTATCCCGCAAACCCTCTTCTACATTAAATAGCGTCCGCATTGGCTGGCTATTTCCGAAAAAGCCAAGATATTCTTTTTCCGGCAAGATAAAATCAAAATCCACCTCATGTATCCATTGTTTCCCACAGGCATAAGGGATATTCGCTACTGCCAAAACAGTATACTCTTTTTCTTCTCCTTTTTCATTATGGAGCGTCACAGTTTCCCCAGGCTTAAAAACTTCTATCTCTTCCCATAATCTTGTGGCAACAACATACTTCCCTGTATTAAATTTTTCCCAACCAAATTTCCCCTCAACCTTTTCTAATTTTTCTGCCAAAAATTGCCCTATCCCATAAACAGTCCCATCAAACTTCCGGGTTTCCTTTAATTTTTTGATATAGTCCTGTTCTTTTACTTCTTTGCCCTCTTCATCTACTGGCGGCATATACATTTTGATATAACCCAATGCTTTTTCATTATCAAAAACCCGTTTATCAATTACCTGGTCCTGGTTTTCTGAAAATACAGGAGGAATTTCCCTGGCATAGATATTCCCTAGCCCTTCTATCCCTTCCTGCTGCTTTAATGCTGCCAAAAAAGGCTTTGGAACACCATCCATTATCCGTTCTTGTGCAAATGTATCATCCAGAGAAATGTCCTGGACAGAGTAATCACATATTGTAAAATTTGAAATATAGGTATCAATATCAAAACCAGCAATTAAACTATATACGCTATTTAACAAAATCAATGCAAGGGACAGAGAAGCAATCACAATATTGCGCTTCTTCCTGCTTCTTTGGGCATTCTGCAATGCCAATGCCACAGGAGATACTTTTTTTGTCCTTTTCTGCCGCTTTTTTCTTGCTTTTCTGTTTCCCCTGCGTTCCACCCGAACCTCTTCTTCTGCCTGCCCCTCTGTAAATTGGGCGGCCTCTATCGGCGTAACCTTAGAAACAATCCGGCAGGGCCTGTTGCAGCCAATGCACACCGTTATAAAGGAAAATATGGCCGCACCAGCTAAAATCCATCCATTTAACTCAATATTACCTGTAATCCCCTCCATAATGTTATATCTTTTCATTATATATGGCAGGAGCAGGGCGCTAACAAGCGTCCCAGCTGCCAGCCCTGCCAAAATACCAGGAAACGCCAGGAAATATGCCTGCCTCCTGACAATTTTTTTCAGCTGTTTCCCGGTCGCCCCAATTGTTTTTAACAAGCCATAATAGGCAATGTCCTTATATACACGGATGGAAAAAATATTATAAATTATTAAATAACCAGAAAGTAAAATCAAAAATAAAAGCAATATAAACCAAACTGCAGACCGGCCATCCACTTGCCCAAGATAGGCCCAGTTTACCCCAATCCCTGCCGTCTCTGGAAAGCCAAGGCGTTTGCATAATGCCTGGGCCTGTTTCTCTAACCCAAAGCTGGTATAAAAATTAAAATCTGCTGCAATCCTCCCATCATAACCAGATGCATCTATTGTACGCCCCAGCGCAGACAGCGTCGGCGTTGGCGCATATTTTTCCTGAAATGCTTTTGATACCGCAGCCATTTGCGCCATAGAAACAATATCCCCCTTGTAATAGCCAGATAATGTAAACTCCCTCTTTACCACCTTCCCATTGATTTCTATTTCCAAGTTAATTACAGTCCCAACCTTACACTCTGCACCTAATTTTTCTAATACCAAATCACTTGTAACAACTTCATCTTCCTTTTGGGGCATCCGGCCTTCTATTGGATAGATAAAACTCCATTTTGCATCTTGACCTTCAAAATAATTTGCTTCTGTATTCAGGCCTTCTAACCCTTCATTTACCAATATGCCAGAAAAAATACGGCAGGAAACAGAACGCAGCCATTTATCCTTCTTTACTTTATGGTACTCCTCCAGCGTCAGGTTTTTCAGTTCAGCATGGGAACTAGTCCCTACCATCCTCATCGTTTCCTCCTGTGTTTTCTTTACCATGCTGCCGCTAACCGTAAATAATGCAGTAAATAATATTGCAGTCAATGAAACTGCAAGAAGTGCAATTACATTTTTCGCTTTCTCTGCTTTCCTTGTTTTATCCGCAATCTGGCGTACCACTTCCTTGTTTTCCACTTTTTTCATCCTCCTTGTATCCTCCCATCTTCAATTCGGATAATACGGTCCGCCATTTGTGCAATTGCCTCATTATGCGTAATCATAACCATTGTCTGCCCGAATTTTTCCCCTACCACTTTTAGAAGCCCCAGCACATCCTGACTTGTACGCGAATCTAGGTTTCCAGTCGGTTCATCTGCCAGGAGGATTGCAGGCTTTGAAGCCAGCGCACGGGCAATCGCCACCCTCTGCTGCTGCCCGCCTGAAAGCTGCCGCGGCAAGCTCCCTATTTTATCTTGCAGCCCCAATGTGTGGATGATATTGCCAATAAACCCTTTGTCCTCCTGATTGCCATCTAATTGGATTGGCAAAACAATATTTTCATAGACATTCAAAACAGGGACTAAGTTAAAACTCTGGAATACAAACCCAATTTTCCTTCTTCTGAAAATACATAACGCATCTTTTTTCAAGGAAGACAAATCCCTGCCATCTACAATCACCTTGCCTGATGTCGGCTGGTCAAGCCCTCCTAATATATGCAGAAGGGTAGATTTCCCACTGCCGCTTGTCCCTACTACAGCTACAAATTCCCCCCTTCCAACCTCCAGGCTGACGCCATCCAAAGCCTTAACTAAATTCCCTTCTGCCCCATAATGCTTTACAACATTTTCTGCTTTTAATACCATACTGCACCTCCATATCCAAACACCCCACCCCCCATCCTGCCAGATGGAGCACCCAAATAACAACTGAAAAAACTATTTATGTATTATTACATGAAAATAAAAAAACAAAATAAATACCGGGACTATGCTGCATATCACAAAAAGACCAATATCCGCTATGAAAAACGCCATGCCAAACCCTATCTTACTAGCTGCACAAAAAGCAGCCTGCAATACCACAAGCAAAGATACCGCTGCAATCGCATGGCAAAGCCCTTCCCTTGCCGCCATCTTATACATTTCCCATTTTATCATCCCAATTTTGTGCATAATACTATATTCTTCCCTCCTTCCCATTACGTTGGAAAATATTGTATTAAAATAAGCCAGTATCCCAATTAATACCAAAAGCACTATAAAAAAGGAATGCATTACAGCCTGGTTTCTGTCAGAATCCTTATATTCCTGCATCTGCTGCCTGGCGCTGTGCAAAGCGCAGCCTTTTAGTGCTTCCATCCTCCCTAAGCCAGCCATAACGGCATCTTCCTTCCCCTCATCAGCCCAGATATTAATTACTTGGCGGGATAATTTCCCAGAAAATATTTCTGCCGTCTCCCTGTCTGTAATTAACAGGTTCGGCCCAACATGGTTTTCTGACAGCACCATGTCTTCCCTTGTATCGATTAATGTAACTGTAACGCTCTCTGTCCCCTTTTTTGAACCCCTTCTCATGATCTCTTCGCTATAGATTGTAAAAGTGTCCCCTATTTCCAAATCCAGCGTCTTTGCCATCCTATCTTCTAAAATAACCGGGTGCTTTTTGCTGCCTTCCTGATAAGATGGCACAATAGCCCCAAAATTATCTGTTGACGCCAGAACTAAATTGTATAGGCACTGTTTCTTCCCGTCTATTTCACTTTCTGTTTCTGTCAGCGCATTATAATACCCGATAAATTCCTTATTTAAATGGGACTTTTCTTCACATAAAAAAACACCCTTTTCATAATCTACAGAGTAACTTTGGATTTGCTCAACATCCTTGTTTTCTCTAATCTCCTGTAAAACCTTATCGGGAAGGAAAGGGGCTTTCTGACCTGCCATGCCATCCCCCAGGCTCCCTAACGTCACCTGCAAATCCCCAGGCACATATGTTTTTACATAAATAATGCCGCTGTCACTGCCGTTATCCTGGACAGACAGCAGACTGGTTAATAATGCTGCCAATATGGCAATAGACAATGCCAAAACTGTTTTCCCCTGATTCTTCCTTATATTCCTCAAAACATTTACAGGGGAAGCCTTCCCAAGACAGAAAGCTATTACTGCCATCCCTGGGACAATGACAAGCAAAACCATCAGGGCAGCATTCCCCAGGCTATGCAGCGACACGCCAGAAGAAACCAGGTTTCCCGCATCAAAAGTATCTGTCAGCGGCTTCATAACCTCGGCATAAACCAAATGGTTCACAAAAAATCCTGCCAATACCCCTAGGATAAAACCTACCGCAATAAGCGCCAGAAATTCCAGCCCTGTCACTATAAATAAATCCTTTACCAAAAAACCAAGCTTCCTTAAGCTGATATAATCATTTTTCTTAGCAAAAAAGCGGTTATAAAAAATATTATAAATGACTAAGACACAAACAGCCCATATCATCAAGTTCATTATGCGGTTCTGCCTGTTCAAATCCCCGCTGCTGTCAATAGCAGTTATAAGCATAGAGTTCATCCTTATAACCATAGATTCCGTTTCTTTTTTCCCATACCCCATATATTTGCCCAACCGGGCAATCCCTTCCGGAATCTTGCCTTCCTCCCGGAAACGTATCCCTACTGAAACTTTTCTATGGTACTTCTTTATCGCCCAAGAAGCAAACCCTTCTGAAATATACCCAAACTTCCTTTCCAGAAAACCTGGGACATCCTCGGCTATCCCTGATATAACAAAAGAAGCATCTTCTATTTTATATAGAAAATCACCTGTATCTGCATCTGTTGCAGAAATATCCAAAACAACCCTGTCACCGATCTTTAAACCGTATGCATCCATATAATTTTCCGTAAATACAGCCTCATCCTCTTTCTTAGGCCAATGCCCGCTCTTTACCTGCTTCACATTTTTCCCTGCTTTTGTTGCTTCTAATTTCCGGTATACTTCATCCATATATACAAAAGCTGTCCCATCTTCTGCCTGCCCTAGCCCAAAGCTCTGGCCTGCCTCTGCTACAAATGGGCAGGATTTCATTTTTCTAAAATCATTCTCTGGAATATCCATATAAGTTACATGCTGCTTCCCTTCCAATGCTTCCGCATTTAGGCGGTCTGCCAGCCTGACATTTATAAAAAGCTGGTTTCCAACCAAAAGGAACGCTGTCATAAAACATAAAAACAGGCAGGCAAGCACTGTCTCCTTTTTTTCCTTCAAAAGATATCCCTTTACCAGCACAAAACTCTTTCTTTTATCCATTAATTATTTCACCATCCTCAAAACGTATTGTACGGTCAGCATCCTTCACCAACTTTTCATTATGTGTTACTAGGATAACACTTGCCTTGTATCTTTTTGCCAATGCTTTTAACAAATCAATTACAATCCTCTCTGTTTTGGAATCCAAGTTCCCAGTCGGCTCATCTGCCAGGATAACCGCTGGGTGGTTCACAAGCGCACGCGCTATGGCTGCCCGCTGCTTCTGCCCTCCAGATAACTGGTCTGGGTAAAACTTTTCATACTTCCCTATTTCCAGGATATCCAACAGTTCCTTTATGTACCCATCCTCCTTTTTAAGCTGTGGAAGCTTTATATTCTCAATAACCGTCAATGCTGGAAGCAGCTCATATGCCTGGAAAATAAAGCCAATCTTTTCCCTGCGCAGCAATGTCCTCTTCTTTTCGTTCAGCCCAGCAATATTTGTGCCCTCTATAATAACTTCCCCTTCTGATGGGACATCAATGCCTGCTATTATATTTAAAAGAGTCGTCTTACCTGAGCCGCTCCTTCCCAAGACAGCGATAAACTCCCCTTTTTGTACGGATAGCTCCACATGGTTTAGTGCCTGTAGCGATACCATTTTCTGGTTGTATACTTTTGAAATATTCTCCAGTCTTAAAACCTCCATAAAAATTCCTCCTAATCTTGTATTACTGGTTTTGCACAAAGTCAAATCCCTGTGTTCCTCACTCTCGCAGCCAACCTTTTCGAGCAAAAACCACACCGCCACAATTATAACAATCTCCTATGACATAGCAAAAAGACAGTACCTTGCGGTTCTGTCTTTTATTATAATCTATAATGCTTACCAAATCCTTTCACAAATCTAACAGTTTTGAAAGAATCTACCCTTTCCATAGATACAGGATAAATTCTGCCCCATCCCCTTCTTCTGACCTCACTTCAATATAACCATTCTCCCTTTGCAATATTTTCCTTGCCAGGTATAACCCAAGGCCTACGCCTTCCTTTTGTAAAACCTTTTCCGAACGGTAAAAACGCCCAAAAATCTTTGAACTTTCCTGCTCAGAAATGCCAATCCCTTTATTTTTTACGGAAATTGCTACATAAAGCTCATATTCCCTGATTAAAACCTGAATTGTGCTATCTTCATAAGAATATTTCACTGCATTATCCAAAATATTCCCTAAAGCTTCTTTTGTCCACTTAACATCAAATAAGGCCATGCAGCCCTTGTCTGCCTCCCCTATTTCAAAATAACGCCGCTTTTCCCTTGCCGCTGCTTCTATTTGGGAAACTGTCTCCCTTACAAAAGGGATTACCTTTCCTTTCTGGGGGGACACTTTAATAATATTGCTTTCCAGGCGGGACATTTTTGTTAAAGACTGCACCAAAAATTCCAATTTCTCTGTCTGGGCAATAATTTCCTGTAGCAGTTCCTGTTCCTCCCCTCCAGCATCCTCCCTCTTTTTCAGCTTCTCTTCCAAAAGGGCTGAATATAACTTCAGGTTCGCAATAGGCGTCCTTGTCTGGTGGGAAATGTCAGCAACCAGCCCTTCAATATTCTGTTTTTCCTGGTCTAACTGTTCCTTTGACAACTGGGAAGCAGACAAAAAATGCTTCCATTTTGCCTCTAGCCTGGAAAGTTCTGTTTCCGTAAAATCACTTTCCTCAAACTTCCCATTTATTGCATCATCAAGCATCCTGTCCAAGCGTTTTAAGGTCCTGTTATAAAACATCCTCTTCCCCCTGCCCCTTCTGACGTACCCAAAGATACCCCTGGCCATAGACTGTCTGGATTGGCGACTCTTCCCCCTTCTGCGCAAGCTTACTGCGCAGGCGGTTTACCGTAACAGAAAGCGCATTTTCATCCACATACTCAGCCCCCTCTTCCCAGAGCCATGTCATCAGTATTTCCCTTGTCAAAATCCGCTCTTCATTTTGGATAAATAGCTTTAAAAGCTTTTGCTCATTTACGCTTAATGAAATCTCCTTTCCCATACATTCAAAATGCAGGCAGCCAAAATCGAAATAAAACCGCCTTGTTTTATAGACCGCATTTTCTTTTAACACCCTGGCTGCCCTCTGCCCTAAATTATTTACACGGGCACGCAGCACTGCCAGGCTGAAAGGCTTTGACATATAATCATCCGCCCCCAAGGACAAAGACATCACCTCATCCATCTCCATATCATTGGCCGTTAACACCAATATCTGTGTATGGTTCGTCATCGCCTCTTCCTCCCTTACCCATTTTAAATAATCATAACCGCTTCCATCTGGCAGGTTAATATCCAGAAGAATCAGGTCTGGCTTGTCAGCAGAATATGCTGCTTTTGCCTGTCTTACAGTATTACACTGTACAAAAGAAAAATGTTCTTCTTTTAATGCAAGAACAATCCCCTGATTTAATGATGCATCATCTTCTACAATCTGAATTTTCATTGCCTTTATTCTTCCTATCTATTTTTTTACCAAAACCAGCATTCTTCACGCTCAAATTCAACGAAATTTCCTGTGCGGGCTTTTTGCCCAAAATTTCAAACCCAAATCCCTGCCGCATAAAAGAATTATAACATACTTCCGATGCCAATGTTTCATTTATCATGGTGTTGGCAAGACATGGAAGCCAATAGCATTAAAAAGCCGGAGTTTTCCACTCCGGCTTTCCTCTATTCCTGCTATTTTTAAACTAACTCAATTAATACCTGCATTGCAGCATCGCCTTTACGCTGACCAATCTTAACAATACGGGTATAGCCGCCGTTTCCATTGCGCTCAGCATATTTTGGCCCAAGTTCATCCAAAACCTTAGAAGCAACATCTACAGTCTTTGTACCTTTTTTCCGTCCCTTTATCTCTGTTGGGACTTCTGTTACCCTGTAAAGGGTTTTCTGCATCTGTCTTCTTGCATGAAGCCTTGAAGGCTGGTCTTTCTTAATCTCCTTCTCAACCTCATCATATACTGTCTGCTTCTTGCCATCTATTACTTCTTTTACCCTTCTGCCATCCTTGTCCTTACGGGCAACCTTGGCAGTAACTTTTACCATATCGTAATTATTGCATTCCTTAATGCCTAAAGCAATGATTTTTTCCGCAATTTTACGGATTTCCTTTGCTTTTGCTTCCGTAGTAACAATCTTGCCATGGTACAGCAAATTTGTCACCTGATTGCGGAGCAATGCTTTTCTCTGGCTGGAAGTCCTTCCAAGCTTTCTATAACCTGCCATTTATGCTTACCTCCTAATTATTCATCCCCCAAGTTTAGGGAAAGACCTAATTCCTTCAACTTAGATAATACTTCTTCTAAAGATTTACGACCAAGATTCCTTACCTTCATCATATCTTCAGATGTACGGTTACACAGCTCTTCCACTGTGTCTATTCCTGCACGTTTTAAACAATTATAAGAACGTACAGAAAGCTCAAGTTCATCAATGTTCATTTCAAGCACTTTATCCTTGCTGTCATCAATACTCTCAGCTATAACCTGGATTCCTGCTGTTTTGTCAGATAGATTGATAAAGGATTTCAAATGATCGCTTAATACCTTCGCTGCAAGACTAACTGCATCGCTAGGCTCAATCGTGCCATCCGTATATACCTCAACTGTCAACTTGTCATAGTCCGTAATCTGCCCTACACGAGTATTTTCAATTGCGATATTTACCCTTTCAACGGGAGTAAAAATGGAGTCAATTGCGATAACATTAATTGGCAAATCCTCTCTCTTATTCTTTTCAGAACTTACATATCCACGGCCATTTACAATTGTCATCTCAATGTAAAGCCTGCAGTCTGAACCACCGCTCAAAGTTGCGATAACTTGGTCAGGATTCATGATTTCAATATCAGAATCAACCTGGATGTCTGCTGCTGTAACAACACATTCCCCTGATGCTTCAATATACGCTGTCTTAATTTCATCTGACTCACTGTTATTCTTAATCGCCAGACTTTTAATGTTCATAATAATTTCTGTAACATCTTCCTTTACACCAGGAATCGATGAAAACTCATGAACAACACCGTCAATTTTAATATGGCTTACAGCCGTACCTGGCAATGAGGAGAGCATAATTCTTCTGAGAGAATTACCTAATGTCGTCCCATATCCTCTTTCCAGAGGTTCCACAACAAAACGTCCATATCTCTTATCTTCTGAAATCTCTGCTATCTCAATGTTTGGTTCTTTAAAATCAAGCACTCCCCGAACCTCCTTTTGGGTGTTAATGCTTACCGGCCTTTCATGTAGCATCATATGCTACACTACACTATTATTTAGAATATAACTCGACAATAAGCACTTCATTTACAGGAACATCAATCTGCTCTCTTGTAGGGACTTCCTTAACCGTACCGGAAAGATTCTCGTGATCTGCTTCAAGCCAGTCAGGCACAATCCTTCCTTCTGTTACCTCCAGGATATCCTTATATCTCTGAGCACTTTTGTGCTTTTCTTTAATTTCAATCACATCACCAGGCTTTACTTCATAAGATGGGATATTTACACACTTGCCATTTACAAGTACATGCTTATGCCCAACAATCTGCCTTGCCTCTTTCCTTGTACGCCCATACCCCATACGGAATATAACGTTATCAAGCCTAAGCTCAAGCAGGATCATAAGATTCTCACCTGTTGTACCATATTTTAACTTCTGTGCTTTTGCAAAATTATTTCTAAATGGTTTTTCTAATACGCCATAGATAAATTTAGCTTTCTGCTTTTCTTTTAACTGAAGGCCATACTCACTTGGTTTCCTTCCGGCTCTGACATTTCTGTTAGACTTCTTATCCAGCCCCATAAATGCCGGCTCAATTCCAAGAGTCCTGCATCTCTTGAGTACCGGTGTCATATCTCTTGCCATTTCTATTCCTCCTAAATATATAAATCAACTTTTTACACGCTTGCTTTTCTTGTTTTGCTTCTTTAGCGTCCTATACACGACGGCGTTTCGGAGGCCTGCACCCATTATGTGGTACCGGTGTTACGTCACGGATGCTTGTAACATCAATCCCACATGCCTGTAATGCACGGATTGCTGCTTCACGCCCGGAACCTGGCCCCTTAACCATAACATCTACAGAAGTCAGGCCATGTGGTACAGCGGCTTTTGCTGCTGTCTCTGCTGCCATCTGTGCTGCATATGGAGTTGATTTTTTGGAACCCCTGAACCCTAACCCGCCTGCACTTGCCCAGGAAACTGCATTTCCCTCAGCGTCTGTAAGCGTAACGATTGTATTATTGAAGGAAGACTGAATATGTGCCTGTCCATGCCCGACATTTTTCTTGACACGCTTCTTGCTTGCCTTTTTTGCTACTTGTTTAGCCATTGTCAAACCCTCCTGTAAGATTTGTAACTATTCCATATTATTCCGTTACCGTACGCAAATAACGTCTGGCAACCTACATTATTTCTTCTTATTTGCGACAGTACGCTTAGGCCCTTTACGGGTTCTTGCGTTTGTCTTTGTCTTCTGCCCACGGACAGGAAGGCCTTTTCTATGACGGATGCCCCTGTAGCATCCAATCTCCTGAAGCCTCTTGATGTTCAAAGCAATTTCCCTGCGGAGATCACCTTCTACCGTCTGTGTTTCATCAATGACATCACGAATACGCGCAACTTCTTCATCCGTAAGATCCTTTACACGTGTGTCCGGGTTGACTTTAGCTTCTGCTAAAATGCGGTTAGAGCTGACTCTTCCAATACCATAAATATAAGTAAGTCCAATCTCAACACGCTTCTCTCTTGGTAAATCTACACCACTAATACGTGCCATGTGTACTTTACACCTCCGTTATTTTTTGTTTAATAATTGATTCTCGCGTACGCAACGAGCCAAACGCAAGCTTGCAAGGAACTGAAAGTTCCTTTGCACTTGGCGGCTGCGCGCGGGCCAACACCCCGCTGCTCTACAGCACCGCAAGTTTGATACCCCGTTGCTTGCAGCGGGGTTGTTGATTGATTACAATGCATAATGCATTGCCAGCCGCTTTAAATTGTAATCTTATTGCGTAGACGCTTCTTTTTTGCCTGTCCTGATTATATAGGTTAGGATTGATTTCTGCTTGCCAGCTTTTATCTGGATAGCAGTAATTGGGCTGCCTGCGAAATGGCAACCGGTACTACGCCGCAGTTATGTTACGGTTCATTTTTCGTAACATAGTCATCAGCCTGCCGTTGATAAGACCGGTTTTGGGTGAAATGACGCACCCTTACGCCGAAGTGGGTAATCACTCCACTTACAATATCATAGTGCCTTTTGCACTATAACGAACAGAAAGCAAGTTTATCGAAACCGCGGCGCCTCAATCCGATGCCGCTTACTATAAATTAACCCTGTCTCTGTTTGTGTCTTGGGTTTTCACAGATAACTCTGATACGACCCTTCCTTTTGATGATCTTACATTTTTCGCAAATCGGTTTTACTGAAGATCTAACTTTCACAGCAATAACCTCCTTTCAAAAAGTCCAAAGTCTACTTTATCATAATTATACCGCTAATGCAAGAAAAATTTTTCCAAAAATTGAAATAAAGTTACTATCTGTTACTATTCACAGCCAATCGTAGAGAAATGTAAATAGATAAAAAATATCTTC
>CAJUJR010000085.1 GCA_910586605.1 uncultured Lachnospiraceae bacterium
AGGGAAGATATTTTTTATTGGGATTTGGCTACGATTGGCTGTGAATAGTAACAAGTTTATAGCTTCATTACTTCCACCCTTTATAAATTTCACGCCAGACCCTGTTCCACCTTGTTTTAATTCATACCCAAAATATGATAGCAAGGACTCCATTTCATCAAAGGTAAAATCTTTAGGTTTCTTCAGTAATCTATCTATCAATTTATCTTTCTTACTCATGACATTTCTCCTTTATATATAGTATACTACTCCGCAAGAAAACATGCAACTATTTCTAGTTGCTATTTGCGTGTACTATAAAAGGCATTGATCCCAATAACTAATGCCTTGTTTGTTACCATACTTCATTTCCAACAGAAGCACCCCAGTCAAATTCCCCTGCAATATCTTTCTTGATATCTTTTTTTGCAACACTATACATTACGTACGTAAAATGCTATTCGAAAGCAGTGTATTATATTACTCCAAAAAGAAAGTACTCCTATCACTTATTGATAAAATATAGCAAAAAAACTCAAAAAATGTATGTCTTTTTCATTCATGCGTTTATTCTGGTAAAAATACGTATCACTATTGTAATTTACATTTAAAAAGCTTACTCTATTACTAGAGCGTGTTTGAAAATTAACATTATGGAACTTGTCTGTATCTATTCACTTATATAAATGAGGGATATAAATATGGGAACCTACCTAAACCCTTCCAATGATAAATTTAAAGAAGCACTGAATTCCGAAGTTTATGTGGACAAATCGGAACTCATAAAATATACAAATAAAGTAATCCATACAACGCAAAAGTGTTTATGTGTCAGCCGCCCACGGCGTTTCGGAAAATCAATAACAGCAGATATGCTGGCCGCATATTACAGCAAGGGCTGTGATTCTATAGAATTATTTTCCAGGCTGCGCATTGCTGCAGAAGAAAGTTTTAAAAAATATATAAACCAATATGATACAATATTCCTAAATATGCAGGAATTTTTAAGCCAGAGCAACAATTTTTCCGGGAATATAAAGAAGAAAAAATAGCACAGGAGCATTATCTTGATTTTTTGAGAGACTTATTAAAAGATAAAGGGCATATCCAAAAAGCAATCTGGGAAAAGCGTGTCGACTTAGTGGTACAAGGAATTGAACAGGCACATTTTGAAACATCACATCTGCAGTATAATGATGAAAGGGCATAGCTGTATTATTGAAGACTTTACTGTACAATCCCATTGAAAACTAAAAAACGGAGCATATTGGGGAAACCATCCCAAATATGCTCCATAATTTATTATTTACTGCCCTACCGATATATTTGCCCCAGAATCCAATTCATCCTGATCTTTTAATGTGCTCCCATAGATAAATTTATGCATCTTTTTTACATTGGCATCCAAAGGGCTTGCGAGGATTACAGACATCGTACGGACTCTGGTAATCTTATAGCAACCCTCTATCGGGACATTCAACGTACGGAGCTTAGGGCTTTTTCCCCGTACGCCAACGCCTGCCGTCAGGTAATTAATCAAATCCGCCTTTTTAATATCTGTTGTAAGAAGCGGAAGGATATCTGGAATCATCGCAACCAGTTCCAGTGTTGATTTTTTCATCATTTTTTTATAAACAGCCGTCATCACTGTCCGATGGCGCAATGTCCTTGAAAAGTCCCCCACATTCCCATCCTTATTGACATAGCGGACACGGGCATATCCAAGCGCCTGGTTTCCATTCATATGGTTCATCCCAACAGAAACATTCCGGTTAGAAGGGTTAGAAATATAATTTGTCCTGTTCAAGTAACTTGCTTCTTCTGAGGAAAGTTCAATATCCACGCCGCCAACAGCATCAATAATTTTCTCAAACGAGTCAAAGTTTACCAATACATAACCATCTACAGCAATCCCGAAGTTTTCCTTAATCGTCTCCACCAGCGTCTTCATACCGCCATTATGATATGCTGCATTGATTTTATTATCACTAAAGCCTGGAATTTTTACATAGGTGTCACGCATGATTGAAGTCAGCGAAAGCTTATTATCCTTCTGGTTAATTGTTGCAATCATAATGCTGTCAGTACGTCCCCTGTCATCATGGATTGCCTCTTCCCCACACAAAAGGATATTGATAACATCATCATTCTTGTCTGCCTGCGCAGCACTGTCAAGCTGGATGGAAGATGGATCAATCTCTTTGAGGTTTCCAGTATTTTCGTCTTCATCAAAAAATTCTTCGTGTTTTTCTACCTCTTCGTCGACACTTTGGTATGTCATCTGGCTATAATAGTAATGGATTACCAGATAAATGCCGCCGCCTGCAAGCAAAACAAATGCAAGGACGCCAATCAGTATTTTCCCCCATAAAGGAATTTTCTTATTTGTATCATTCTTCTCCATATACTTTTATCCTTAATTTTTAAAACTATGAATCGGCGCCGGAATCCTTCCGCCACGGTTGATAAATTCACTGCAGCCAAATTGGTTGACTGGCATAACTGGGGCATAGCCCAGCAAACCGCCAAATTCTGCCTTTTCTCCCACGCCTTTCCCAATCACAGGAATCAAACGGACAGCCGTCGTCTTCTGGTTTACCATGCCAATCGCCATCTCATCCGCAATAATGCCGGAAATCGTCGCCGCCTTTGTATCTCCCGGAACAGCGACCATATCAAGCCCCACAGAACATACGCATGTCATCGCTTCCAGCTTTTCCAGTGTCAATGCGCCATCCTCTGCCGCGCGTATCATGCCCTGGTCTTCGCTTACCGGGATAAATGCGCCGCTTAACCCCCCTACATAGGAAGACGCCATCACACCGCCCTTTTTTACCTGGTCATTTAACAAGGCAAGCGCTGCCGTCGTACCGGGCGCACCGGCACGCTCCAGCCCCATTTCCTCAAAAATGTCTGCAATGCTGTCACCAATTGCCGGGGTCGGCGCTAATGACAAGTCGATAATCCCAAATGGAACACCCAGCCTTTTAGAAGCCTCCCTTGCCACAAGCTGGCCCACACGCGTAATCTTAAATGCTGTCTTTTTCACTTTTTCACATAGCGTCCCAAAATCTGCACCATGCACTGACTCTAGTGCTTTCCGCATTACGCCTGGCCCGCTGACGCCAACATTAATAATTTCATCTGCCTCTGTCACTCCATGGAACGCCCCTGCCATAAATGGGTTATCGTCTGGGGCGTTGCAGAATACAACTAATTTTGCACAGCCAATGCTGTCTTTTTCTTTTGTCCTCTGTGCTGTTTCCAGGATAATTTCCCCCATCATTTTAACTGCATCCATATTCAGCCCAGTTTTGGTTGAACCCAAATTTACAGAACTGCAGACATAATCTGTCTCAGCAAGAGCCTGTGGAATTGACCGGATCAAAAGCGCGTCGCTTTTTGTCATTCCTTTAGAAACAAGCGCGCTGTATCCGCCAATAAAATTAACCCCCGTCTCTTTTGCTGCACGGTCCAGCGTCTTTGCGACTTTTACAAAGTCCTCCGGCGATTTACATGCCGAACCGCCGACCAGTGCAATTGGCGTTACAGAAATCCTTTTATTTACAATTGGAATGCCATATTCCTTTTCAATTTCCTTCCCGGTAGAAACCAAATCCTTTGCTGTCGTTGTAATACGCCCATATATTTTTTCACAAAGCCTGTCTACATCTGTATCAATGCAATTCAACAGGCTAATCCCCATTGTAATTGTGCGCACATCCAAGTTTTCTTTTTCAATCATTTCATTGGTTTCCAACACTTCATGGATATTAATCATAACATATCATTTCCCTTCTATCAGATTCTATGCATCTTATCGAAAATGTCCTCTCTCTGCGCCCTTACAATACAGCCCATCTCTTCCCCAAGCTGCTCCACTTCATCTACCATTGTCCCAAAATCCTTCCGGCTATCCGCCACATCCACAATCATCATCATATTGAAAAAGCCGTCTACAATTGTCTGTGATATATCCAGGATATTAATCTGGTTATTGGCAAGATATGTGCAGATTTTTGCAATAATGCCAACACTGTCTTTTCCTACTACAGTTATTACTGTTTTTTTCATATTTAACCTCATTTCTGCGCTGCTTTTTACATAAAATCCTTATTTCTGAGCGGCTTGCCGCAAAGAGGCAATGAAAAATCTGCGGATACCGTTTCTCATTTGCCATCATATTACTCTGGCTATTTGTTTTCGCCCAGAAACAAATAGCCAAAATGAACTTTCGTTCGCTTTGCATCCCTGTATTAGCAGCGCGCAAATACAGATGCCTTTCCTACAATGCCACTAAAGGGGATGGTTTATCCCGTTCTGCCACCATAAGCTGGAACGGAAGGGTATTTATCCCCATTTCTTCCCAAATCTGGCATTTTACCGCTTCATAAGCAAGCTGCGGATAATTATTTTCCTTTGACAAATGTGCCAAAAAGGCATATTTCAGCCTTTTCTGGGAAAGCCTGCATAAAAGCTGCCCTGAAGCCTCATTGGACAAATGCCCCCTGTCGCTTAAAATACGCCGCTTCAAAGAATATGGATATTTCCCCGCCTCTAGCATGCTGATATCGTGGTTTGCCTCCAAAAGCAGGATATCGCATCCTTCCAGATGCTGTATAATATAGTCATCAAACATCCCCAAATCAGTTGCCACGCCAAGTTTCTGCCCGCCGCTTTCTACCGTATAGCATACCGGCTCTGCTGCATCATGTGACATATGGAATGGCATTACCTTTATATTCCCAATCCAAACTGGTTCATCCGCATATAGCTGATACAGCTTATCCCTGCCTATCACGCCCTTTGCATCCTTCATGCAAATTCCATCTAACGTCCCGCCTGTTGCAAATACAGGCGTGCCAAACATCTTTACCATCATATGGATTCCCTGGATATGGTCACTATGTTCGTGTGTCACAAAAATAGCGTCTAGCTCCCCCGGCGCTACGCCAATCTGGTTCAGGCCTTCCACAATCCGTTTCCTGCTTATGCCCGCATCAATTAAAATATGGTTTTTTTCATCGCCTACATAAATACAGTTCCCACTGCTCCCACTGGCAATACTGCAAACTTTCATATCATTCCTCGCTCCATTAACCTACCCATTCTATCTGAATTTGGTCGCCTTCCTTTACTGGATGTGTAAAATCACATTTCACTCCATTCACACGGAGCTCCAAATGGTCGCCATGCGCCACTGAAGTATCAAATGGATAAAAATCCAGGATATCAACAAAAATGTAATCTGCTTTATTGCGGAGAACCACATTTTCCCCATTCACAATAACAGCTATATTCTTTGTGCTGCTTTCCCCAATTCCAACAGATGCATCTGCTGAAAATGGGCTACTTTCCCTATCTCCTGAACGAAAGCTCGTTTCCTGCTGACTGCTGTCTCTGCTGACTGAACCAAAATCAGGTTCTGGCTGAATAGCATCTTCTTCTGGCTCAAATTCAGCCTCTTCTTCCAGATCCTCTTCTATCTCTATAGGTTCTTCTGATACAAATGTTTCTGCTACATAGGTAGAAGGAATCTGCTCTTCCACATTACAGCGGATTGTAAAGTTATCATATACCTTTGTATCCATCTGCGCTGGGACATTATTTACAGAAATATTGCCATAATAGATAATATCCATAAATTCCAGAACCTGCTTTAGCGTATAATAATCTAAAATCCTGATATCATCCTGATCCTTTACACTGTAAAATTCAGAAACCAGTTCGCCATTCACTGATACAAAGCGCGCAGCACTTATTCTTTTCCCATTGAATTCAAAATTTATCGTCGCTTTATACTCTGGCAATTTCCCAATCATAAGCTCTGCCGCCGCCCCTTTTGTAGAAGAGCTGATTTCAATCTTGTCATTTGATTCAATTGGCGTGTTTATCCCCAGTTCTTTGCCGTTAATATGTATTACGGCAGCTTCGCCCGCTTCCCCACGGAGCATCCTTCTCTCCCCATTTACAAAATAAGTAATCGAATCCCCACGCTGCGGGAAAAGTTCTTCGTTGGGGAAACCAATCTGCATAGCAGCATCCATAATTGTAAGTTTATTGTTATCATACAATTTGATTCTCTCACCATTTACTGTTACAAAGATAAAATTATTTTTCTGCTCATAATAGTTCAGGCAAATGCCAATCGGCGTAACCAGAAGGGAATCAACTGTTATATCTTCCTGTAAAAACTTCACCCTTCCAAGCACTTCGGAACCACGCAGGGCAACCCTTTCCTTCTGAATTCCTTGATATTCTGCAAGGCTCTCCACAAAACCGCCAATTTTTCCGCCGCCGCCCACAACAAAAATAGCGCTGACTGGCTTACCGCCATTTAATTCAATAATTTTTTCCGAAATGCTCTTTGTAATCATCCGCACTGTTTCATCTACCGAAGCAACTAACTCTTCCGAAGATATTTTCTGGGGAAGCCCCATTATGTCATGGTATGTCACTTCATCCTGCTCTGTACTTGTGCATTTCATCCTGTCCGCTTCTGTAAAATCTGTCAAATACTGCTTTGCAATTGTTTCTGTTACCTCGTCCCCTGCATACGGAATCATGCCATAAGCAATAATGCTTCCATCACGTGTAATTGAAATATCAGAAGTACCCGCCCCTACATCGACCAGCGCAATATTTAACAAACGGAACTTTTCAGGAATCGCTACATTAATTGCCGCAATTGGCTCTAATGTCAAATTCGCCACATACAGCCCCGCACGCTCTACTGCTGCATACAGCCCGTCAACAACTTCATCTGGCAGAAACGTTGCAATCATTTCTGTACGGATATCCGTACATTTATGCCCCTCCAGATTGGAAATCGGATAATCATTCTGATAATACTGTTTCACAGAATAGCCAACACAATAAAACTTTACATCATCTGACTGCAGTTCCTTGCGAAGTGTATCATATGCATTTTCCACCCCAAGCATATTCAGGGAATATATTTGGTCGCTCGTCACCACATTTTCCGAATTAAAATGAATCTCCGCCCCAGATTCTACTGTTTTCAGGACACGCCCCGCGGCGGCAATACAAACATCCTGAAATCTGCGTCCTGTCATTTCCTCAAGCCGTTCACGGATTCGCTCAATCGTCCTTGCAACCTGCCCAATATCATGAATCTGCCCGTCAATCATCGCCCTTGTTTCATGTTCAATGGCAGTCTGCGCCACTGCAACAAAACCATTTGTATTATTTTTATATCCAACTGTGCCTACGACACTCCTTGTCCCAATATCCAAACCAAAAACCAAATCATCTGGGACATGGGACATATCTATTACAGTATTTTTTGCACCATATGCTGCTGAATCCATCTTTTGGGAAACCTCCTTGCATCGTTTTTCCAATATTAACGATAACTTACCAAATTGCATTGTAGCATAAAATACCCACCTTACGCAACTATCCCCGATAATAAAAAGTTGGCTTAATTTTAAATATATGGTATACTGTCGGAAAAAGAAACCGGAGGACTGCCATGAAAGTAAATGAATCTGCTGAAAATTACCTGGAAACTATATTGATGCTCAGTAAGAAACTGCCTGTTGTCCGTTCCGTTGATATAGCAAATGAACTGGGGTATAAAAAGCCAAGCGTCAGCATTGCAATGAAGCACTTACGGGAAAAAGAATATATTACTGTTATGGAGCAGGGCTACATCTTTTTAACAGAAAGCGGCCGGGAAATTGCTGAAATGATCTATGAGCGCCACGAATTCCTGACAAACTGGCTGACAAGCCTTGGCGTGGACAAAAAAATCGCTGCGGAAGACGCTTGCCGGATTGAGCATGTTATCAGCAAAGAAAGCTTCCAGGCAATGAAGGAGCATTGCAAAATTTAAAGGGCACCTAATTGGTGCCCCCTGTTTAAGAGTGGATAAAACGCACTAAATCTTCTTTTGGCTGCGCCCCCACTGTTGTATCAACTACTTTCCCTTCTTTAATTAACACCATCGTAGGGATGCTCATCACCTGGAACTTCTGTGCCAGTTCCGGCTGTTCGTCTACATTTACCTTTGTAATCTTAACATCTGCTACCTCAGCTGCAATCTCTTCCAAGACTGGAGCTACCATTTTACATGGCCCGCACCAGCCAGCCCAGAAATCAACTAAAACCGGCTTTTCTGACTGCAAGACCTCTGCTTCAAAATTTTCCTTCGTTACATGCATTACTGCCATATTGTCATCCTCCTTCTATAATAAACTATTACGTCCATACACATGTTAGAACATATCTGTTTCTTTTAACTTCGTATTTTAATATGTGTTTCCCGAAGCTGCATCTCTGACACGTCCCCTGGCGCACCACACATCAAATCCTGTGCATTTCCATTCATCGGGAATGGAATTACTTCACGTATATTTTCTTCATTGCGAAGAAGCATAATCATACGGTCAATCCCTGGAGCCATCCCGGCATGAGGCGGCGCGCCAAACTGGAACGCATTATATAGTGCACCAAACTTCTCCTTGAGGTCTTCTTCTGTATATCCTGCAATCTCAAATGCCTTTACCATAATATCCAGGTTATGGTTCCTGACTGCACCTGAAGACAGCTCAACGCCATTGCATACGATATCATACTGATATGCAAGAATTTCCTCTGGCTTTTTTGTTTCCAGCGCTTCCATGCCGCCCTGTGGCATAGAAAATGGATTGTGTGTGAAAATATATTGTTTCCCTTCCTTATCATATTCATACATTGGGAAATCATTAATAAAGCAGAAACGGTACGCATTTTTTTCCAGCAAATCCAGCCTTTCCCCAAGCTCTGTGCGAATCTGCCCTGCATATAATTCTGCCTGTTCTTTCCTGTCAGCAATAAAGAAAATCGTATCACCTGCTTCCAGAGCAGCAATTTCCCGCATTTTAGCCTTCTTATCTTCCGGAATAAACTTGTCAATCGGCCCTTTATAACTTAAATCCTCATTTACCTCCAGATAACCAAGCCCTCCCATGCCAATTGACTGTGCAAATTTTAACAATTTCTCATGGAAACCTTTTGACATATCTGCATGTACCTTAACTGCACGGACTGTCTTCCCATGGAATGGCTTAAAACTGCATTCCTGGAAGAAATCTGTTACATCTATGATACGGAGCGGATTTCGCAAATCCGGCTTGTCCGTGCCAAACTCTAACATCGCCTGTTCATAACTTAAAACAGGATATGGTGCCTTTGTCACTTCTGCGCCTTCTGGTGCAAATTTTTCAAAAGCAGCTGTTAAAACTTCCTCACCTACATGGAATACGTCTTCCTGCGTAGCAAAACTCATTTCAAAATCCAACTGGTAAAATTCGCCTGGTGAACGGTCTGCACGGGCATCCTCATCACGGAAACATGGCGCTACCTGGAAATATTTGTCAAAACCAGAAACCATTAAAAGCTGCTTATACTGCTGCGGAGCCTGTGGGAGCGCATAAAACTTCCCCTTAAATTTACGGGAAGGCACAATATAGTCCCTTGCCCCTTCTGGGGAAGAAGCACACAAAATCGGAGTCTGGATTTCCAGAAAACCCATCTCTGTCATTTTCTGGCGTAAAAAGCTAATGACATTAGAGCGGAAAACCATGTTGTCGCGCACTTTTGCATTGCGCAAATCTAGATAACGGTATTTTAAGCGGACATCTTCCCTTGTCTCTTTTGAAGTCATAATTTCAAATGGAAGCTGTTTGTATACGCGTCCCAAAATATCTACTTTATGCGCCTCCAATTCAATTGTCCCAGTAGGGATTTTCGGATTATAGGTTTCCTCGTCACGGTTTTCTACGATACCTTCCACACTAATGCACTCTTCTTTTGTAATACCATCTAAAAGGCTTGTATCACGCATAACAACCTGCATTACCCCATACATGTCACGCAAATCAATAAAAGAAACCCCTCCATGGTCACGTATATTTTCCACCCATCCGGCAATCCTGATTTCTTTTGATACGTCGCCCTCACTTACTTGGCCTAAGGTTCTGTCACGATAAATATTTGATGTGTCCATTGTCTCCTCCATCTCCATATTATTTCTTTCTATTATAAAATTTATTCCATCTGGACATTTTCTGCTATACCAGCTTTTACATGCCTTAGAGCATATATTCTCTGATACATAACAAGAAAAAAGCCCGTCCCAAACAAAGCTGTTCAGGACGAACTATAAAGTCCGCGGTACCACCCGAATTACTGTATCTAATGTTACTATTAACAGAAACATTACCTTCAGTCACTCAATTGCCCAAATCTGTAAAGCAGAAAGAGCCTGCCATTTATCGCACAGCAAACGGCGCGCCTACTAAGCATTACGCTGTTCAGGTTGCAGCTGGTAAAGTGTTATTCACATTAATTCACTTTATGAAGTTCACACTGCCCTTCACTCACTGGAAACGATAATTAATGCTACTTCTCTTCGTCATCGCCATTGTGTGAATTATAGCCTACCTGGTAATACTTGTCAACCTTATTAAAACCTTTTAATTTTCTTTGCCGTTGTTTTATCAAATTCTGTTTCCCTTACGACAAGGCTATGAATCCTCTTATACAGAGGCGCATCTTTATTATAATCATCCAGTATCTGCTGTAGTTTAGCATGGATATCATGGATGCGTTTCTTTTTGGCATAATCATAATCCGGAAAGATTTCCGCTTCAATGACATGGTCTTTTTCCCTTACTAAAATTTCTTTTACCAGGTCATTGCGGCTTAACTGGTTTTCCATTTCCTCCGGTGATACATTTTCACCATTTGCCAGGATAATCAAGTTCTTTTTACGCCCGGTAATATAGACAAAATTGTCTTCATCTACATAACCAAGGTCTCCTGTTTTCAGCCAGCCGTCTTCCAAGGCTTCCGCAGTTTCTTCCGGCATCTTATAATATCCCATCATAACGCTGCTTCCGCGTACCCAGATTTCCTCGTCCACCACTTTTGCCTCACAGTTTGGCATTAACTTCCCAACAGAACCCTTCTTACTTTCCCACGGCAAGTTCGTGCTGATAACAGGGGAACATTCTGTCATACCATAGCCTTGGAGAATTGTAATCCCATAGTCTGCAAATTTATCAACATAGTCCGGATCCAAATATGCCCCACCGCTGCAAACTATTTTCAGGTTACCGCCAAATGCAGCTTTTGCAACCATTTTTTTCGGAATCATATTGCCTGCTGCTTTTAATTTTGCATATATAGATTCAATTACCATAGGGACAAGTAAAACCATTTCCGGCTTAAACAATTTCAAGTTCTTTTGTACATGCATAATCGAATCATTGATGCAGGAAGTAACGCCAATAAACAGGCCCTTAATAATATCCATCGTCAGGCAGTATACATGGTTAATCGGTAAAAGCGTCATCGTCACCATCCCGACTGGGAACTTCAAATCCAGGCATACGGCATTGTCTGTCAGGTTCCTGTGGGACAGCATTACCCCCTTGCTCTTGCCTGTTGTACCTGAAGTAAAAAGAATCGTACAGAGCTGCTCTGGGGCAATCTCTGCAGAGAACTCACCTTGATGCTCTTTCCGAAGCTGTTCCCATGGCAGAATATCCCCATTTTGCCCTTCAGCCTGTATAGAAATAATTTTCTTTAATCCTCTGCACTTTTCCTGAGCCATAGCCGCTACATCTGCACGGCTTTCATCGTAAATCAGCATTGACACATCCGCACGGTCCAATAATTCACAGATTGCATCCGCCGGAAGCTGTGCATCAATCGGAACTGCTACGCTTCCACTATTTGTAATACCAAAAAAGCTGACAATCCATGCATACGTGGTAGGTCCTAGAAGTGCAATATGGCTGCCCACCAGCCCAAAGCTATCTATCATACGGCTAACTGCCATGCTGTCCTTTCCCACATCCTCATATGTTTTATCTACAATTTCCTTCTGCTCCTTGTAACGGTATGCTGCCTGGCTGCCGTATGTTTTTACACTGTACCGGATAATGTCCTGTAATGTCTGAATCTCTGCCATTTTTTCCTCATTTCTACCCTTCCTGAATAGGGATTTTGAAGTTTCCTACAGTAATTAGTACTAATAAGCTAAAAGTTATATTATAATTTTATTTTATCAGATAACAGAACATTTCGCAACACGAAATACTATCCAATCAACACACTTTTCCCTTTAAATGTTACTATTCACAGCCAATCGTAGCTAAATTTAAGAAAATAAAAAATATCTTCC
>CAJUJR010000086.1 GCA_910586605.1 uncultured Lachnospiraceae bacterium
AAGATATTTTTTATTTCCTTAAGTCCGGCTACGATTGGCTGTGAATAGTAACATTGTGTTTATCCTTATATGGGTAGATTAAGCGAAATGCTTGACAGTGATAATTCTTATTTGCGTTATGTCATGTTGGTCAGCTGGATTTATTGAAAGAAATGTATGACGAGATATCAATTCCTGAAGCTGTACATAAGAAACTGTCCAATAAAAAAGAATCTATATGCAAAAAGCAGGTGGTCAGATTGCAGATGATGAAAAAGAAGAAAACGTAACAAGGAGTGATTTTATAAAAGAAATTGCTCCTTTTTCTTTTTAAAACCGGAGGTGACTGCATCACGGACAGTATACGGAGTTCTTGAAAAACGATATGGTAAAGGAGAATAATAAAATACCCTATGCTGGAAAGATTTTTGAGGGACTAACGGGAAGGCTCAAAATGGGAAACTCAAATTTAAAGAATAGTTGACAAAGTTTTTCATAATTAATACAATTAGACAATAAGTTTCATTGAAAATGGAGGAAATAATGGGACGAAGGAAAAAAGAACCGAAAAGCGTGCACCGTGAAAATATTGCTTCTGCTGCATCTGGGCTTTTTATGGAAAAAGGTATTGTGGCAACATCTATGGATGATATAGCAAAAGCGGCTGGTTATAGTAAAGCAACGTTATATGTATATTTTAAGAATAAAGAAGAAATTGTCAGTATTTTGGTGTTGGAGAGCATGAAGAAGTTATACTGTTATATAACGTCTGCTTTAGAGCAACAGGAGACTACAAAAGCAAGATATGATTTGATTTGCCAAGGGTTAGTTCAGTATCAGGAAGAATTTCCTTTTTATTTTAAAATGGTGTTAGATAACATAAATATTAACTTTGAAAACCAAAATTATTTGCCTGAAGAAAAAGAAACATATCAGGTAGGGGAAGAAATAAATGAAAAGATGAAGGATTTCTTAATATCTGGCATAGAGAAAGGTGATTTGCGTAATGATTTAGAAATTATGCCTACGATTTTAAATTTTTGGGGGATGCTGTCGGGGCTTATCCAGCTTGCGGCAAATAAAGAAGAATATATAAGAAATTCCATGGCTTTATCTAAAAGCCAGTTTTTAGAGTATGGATTCCATATGTTATATTGTTCGATTGCAAAGGAGAGATAAACGCCGTTTATATTGGATTTGCATGGAGCTATGCTTTATTCTTTCTGTTCTTTTTTATACACATTATTTTCATCACCTATGATCTATGTTTGCGAGGCAGGAAATTATGGGACATGTTTGTATACGTAAATAGATTGTGGTTATGTCAAAGGGATAAATGGAATTTCTATTTGTACGATATAATCTTCCATATGGTCTGTTACAGTTTCATTTAAAATCATTTCATAGGAAAATCCTGTTAACTGCAATTTATTTTTTTGGGCATAAGCAAGGATTTCTTTATATTTGCCAGGCATTTTTTCCCAATCCCCTTTATAAAATGCCCGTAAATAGGTTCCTTTTGGCTGTATATGCAAGCCGGATTTTTTTACAGGGAACGGGATTTCTATAAATAGGCTGGAATATTGGTTAAAGTTTCCTTGGTACAGGTTTTTAGCAGAAAGCATTGTCCCATATGAGGCATCATGGAGACGCCGGAGCTGGTATTTTTGTGTTTCGGCTGTAATCATTTCCACTTGCCTGTCATAAGAAGTTTTTTCATCAACCGTTACGGTAACAAGGCATCGTTCTTCTTTTTCAATTATTTGGATTTCTGACAAATCCATTGTTAGGAGGGTGTCCATGTTCTGGCAGTAGTTGCCTAAGGTTTTTCTGATTGCTTTCAGATGGGAAATCTGCGAATCCAATTCTGTTATTTTTTCATCCAGAAGGTTTTTCAGGCTTTTTGCCGAACGGTTTTTTATAAATTCTTGTATTTCATTTATAGATACATCTAGTTCCCGCAGCAAAAGGATAGTTTCTAACAGGGAACTTTGATGGTAATTATAGTAACGGTATCCATTTTCAGGATTGATGGCAGATGGGCAGAACAGCCCAATTTCATCATACCACATCAGTGTTTTTTTATTGATGCCATGCAGTTTTGCAAACTGGCCAATGGTTAGTAATTTCTTTTTTTCATCTATTTCCATGATTTTTTCTTTTACCCTTTCGTCCTTTTATATTTTAAAATTCCACTTGACTGTACAGTTACTGTACGGTTTATGATATAGCATATAGGAAATAAATTCAAGGTATGAAAAGGAGGAAAATCAATGGAAAGCCAGAATATTTATTTGAAGCCAGTAACGTTAAAAAATATTATGAAATTTGCAGTGCCGACAATTGCCATGTCTGTATTTATGTCATTTTATACAATGGTGGATGGACTATTTGTGTCAAACCTGATTGGTACAGATGCGTTGTCAGCCATTAACCTGACAGCGCCAGTTATCCAGCTTGTGACAGCAGTTTCTACAATGCTTGCCACTGGGGGCAGTGCGGTAATTATGAGGAAGATGGGCGAGCAGAAAACAGAGGAGGCAAAAGAGGATTTTACATTTTTGATATTGGTAAATGTTGTGGTGGGGCTTTTGATGTGCGGCATGGGATACTTGGTTATGGGTTCTATTTTTTCAGGCATGAAGCTTTCGGCAGATGTGGCAGGGTATTGTACAGAATACTTAAGCCGTTATCTGCTGTTTACAGTTCCTGTTTTATTGATGAATAATTTTACTTTGTATATGATTGCAAGTGGCAAGGCAACACTTTCCCTGGTCTGCTCCGTGACAGGCGGCGTTTTGAATATGGTGCTTGACTATGTGTTTCTTGCGGTATTTAGTTTTGGCATCAGCGGAGCCGCCATTGCAACTGGGTTAGGGTATTCTGTAACGGCAGTGGCAGGGCTGTTTGTCTTTAGCAGGAAAAAAAGCCTGCTTCATTTTAAAAAGCCTGTATTCCGGGTTAAGGTCTTGGCAAATGCTGCGGCAAATGGGTGTTCAGAGATGGCGACAGCCCTTGTAATAGGGATTGTGACAATGATGTTTAACTGGACATTACTCCGCTATGTGGGGGAGGATGGCGTTGCGGCTGTTACAATTATTATGTATGTACTAATGTTTGCAAGTTCTTTATACACAGGGTATTCGTATGGGGTAGCCCCTATGCTTAGTTTTTATTATGGGGAACAGAACCAGGGGAAACTAAAAAAGCTTGTTGCATCCAGCCTGAAAATAATAGCAGTTATTTCTGTTATGACAGCTATTCTTTCTTTTATACTGACAAAGCCTTTGGTAGCTGTATTTGCACGTCCTGGCAATCCGGTGTATAATCTTGCAGTAACAGGGAACAGGATTTGTACAGTGGCATTGCTTTTTATTGGCTTTAATATTTTTGCCAGCGGAATGTTTACGGCATTGTCAAATGGCGTAATTTCTGCTGTTCTTGCATTTTCAAGGTCGTTTGTATTTATGTTGGTTACTATGCTTGTGCTGCCCGTGTTTCTGGGAGTAAATGGCATTTGGCTGGCAACGCCTGCTGCAGAGTTTATGGCGATTGTTTTATCGGGAGGGCTGTTTTTAAAATACAGGAAAAAATACCAATATTGATAGATACAGGAGTAAGTGTGCATTGGTATATCAATCAAATAAGGTTTGGTATAGAAGTTAAAATACGAAAGGGAAAGTTGCTATGGATAGCAACTAAGGTAATTATGGGATTTACTTTTTATGAGGCAGCCATGCTCTTTTTTGCATATTCTTTTTTGGCATGGCTGGCGGAAACGGCAGTTGCTACTATTAAAGTAAAGGATTTTAGGAACCGTGGTTTTGCATCCGGGCCATTTTGCTTTATTTATGGTTTTACAGGAGTTTTCTTGGCGGTTTTTTTGCAGGAGCTGAAAAGCAGCGGGGTATTTCTTTTTCTGGGAAGTATGGCAGTGGCAACTGCAGTTGAGTGGTTTACAGGAAAAATACTGGAGAGGATGAAACAGAAAAAATGGTGGGACTATTCTGCTAAGAGATGGAATTTTGACGGATATATCTGCCTACAGTATTCCCTGGTTTGGGGATTGCTTGGTTTCTTGGCGGTACGGTATGGAAACGGCTTTCTTATTGGGCTTTATCATCTGCTGCCAGATTTTCTTGGTAAAATAGCAGTATGGGGGCTTGCTGTTGTCGGGCTTCTTGATTTGTTGGGTTCTTTGATGTTTGTTTGCCATATGGAAGAAAAGCTTCCGCGCCTGTTTGGATGGAACCATAGGTTACAGGCATGGACATTTTGTTTGGCTGCAAAGATTTCAGGCCATATTGAAAGCCGCATTGGCAGTTCTTATCCCGCTGTTGTACAGGAAAAGGAGGAAGGTACTGCTGAAAAATGCAGTTTTGCACAGATATTTTGGTTATTTTTAATTGGCGCTTTTTTGGGCGATATTGTGGAAACATTGTTTTGCCGGGTTACCACAGGGGTATGGATGAGCAGGAGCAGCCTTGTATGGGGGGATTTCAGCGTTGTCTGGGGACTTGCAATCGCCCTTGTGACAGTGCTGCTTTATAAAGATAGGGAAAAAGAGGATCGGTATATTTTCTGGGTTGGCGTAGTCCTGGGCGGCGCATATGAATATATTTGCAGCGTCTTTACAGAGATTGTGGTTGGGAAGGTTTTTTGGGATTATAGTGATATTCCATTTAATCTGGGAGGAAGGATTAATTTGCTCTATTGTTTCTTTTGGGGTGTTGCTGCTGTTGTATGGATAAAAGGGCTGTATCCTAAGATAGCGTGTTTTGTGGAGTTTATCCTGAAGAAGACAGGGCGGGTAGTGACAGGAATCCTTATGGTATTTATTGTATTGGATCTCTGTGTTTCTGTAATGGCTTTAATCCGGTATGACACGCGGGCAGATGGGCAGAAAGCAGTGCATCGCTGGGAACAGATGATGGATAAATATTTTGATGATGACAGGATGGAACGGATTTATCCGAATGCAATCACAATTGAAATTGATGAGCCTTGTGCAATTCAAAAAAAGTTCTTGCATTATACCTTCAATTATGGTAGTCTATGATAGTTGTGAGTAGAGATATTCCTCTGTTACAGTTGCAGATAGCACATAAGTATTAAGAATGTCAAAATTTATGAAGGAGGTCGCACAATGAACGATATTATCAAAGCAATCGAGGATGCACAGTTAAAGTCTGATATTACAGATTTCCGTGTTGGCGATACTGTGAAGGTATATGCAAAGGTTATTGAGGGTACCAGGGAGCGTATCCAGGTTTATGAAGGAACTGTATTAAAGAGGCAGAATGGTGGCGCCCGCGAGACATTTACGGTTCGTAAGAACTCAAATGGTGTTGGCGTGGAGAAGACATGGCCGTTACATTCCCCAATTATTGATAAGATTGAGGTAGTCCGCAGAGGTAAGGTAAGACGCGCGAAATTGTTCTATCTTCGCGATAGGGTAGGTAAAGCTGCTAAGGTGAAAGAACTTGTAAAATAGCCAGTCAGGAATCAGGGCACAGTATATGTTTTTATACTGTGCTTTTTACTTTATAGGAAATTATGCTGTGAACACAAAGACTATGTTTTTAAAAGTGGATTTATTCGTTACACTATTTGACAGCCAAAAGCGGCATGGGGGATTTTATGGTAAATATTTTACTGATAGAAGATGATTTGGGGTTAAATAAAGGCCTGGCATTTGATTTGGAAAATGAGGGGTATAATGTCTATACGGCAGCCTCCATAAAAGAAGGGAACAATTTATTTTCCACAAAGAAAATTGATTTAGTGATTACAGATGGCAATTTGCCTGATGGGGATGGATTTGCTTTTTGCAAAAATATTAAATATGAATATAAGATACCAGTGATTATTTTAACGGTACGGAATATGGTAAATGATGAGCTGGCAGGGTTTGAAGCTGGGGCGGATGATTATATTACAAAACCGTTCCAACTGTCCGTTTTATATAAAAGAATCCAGGTAGCCCTGAGGAATTATGGGATTACAAAGAGAAAAATGATATTTGATGATGGGCGTTTAATAGTGGATTTTGACAAACTTAAAGCGAGTATAGATAATATGCCTGTAGAGCTGACAGCAAAAGAATTTAAAATATTAAATATACTTATCTCCAATGAAAATAGTGTTGTTACAAAAAGCCGTTTATTGGAAAAAGTATGGGACAATGAGGGGAAATATGTTGATGAACATGTTGTTGCTGTCAATATCAACCGGCTGCGGGGAAAACTGGAAAACGGAAATTTTAAATATATTAAAACGATGTATGGCGTTGGGTATCTATGGAAGCCGGAGCGACAGGAGTGATGTATGGAAATATATTTTTTTTATATAGGGCTCGTTTTGTTTTTGTTAAGTATTTGCATGGCATTTCTTTTAAGGAAGTATCTTGTCCGCTATACGATCAGCCTTACTTCCTGCATAGATGCGATGCTCGCAGCAAAAGAAAATATTGAATTTGATGAAGAAAATGAATTGCTGACTTCCAAAATACAGGTTAAATTCCGGCAGCTATATGATGTTCTAAATCAGCAAAAAGAAGCGAGCATACGGGATAGGGAGCAGTTGGAAGAAATAATCTCTGATATTTCACATCAAATAAAGACTCCCATGTCGAATATTAAAATGTATTCAGATATTCTTAAAAACAGGGAGCTCACAAAGGAAAAGCAAAGGGAATTTTTAGGGCTGGTGCAGCTTCAGATTGATAAACTAGAATCGTTGATAGATAGTATGATAGAGATGTCCCAGATGGAAGTTGGCATGATATCTGTTCTCCCTAAGCGGCAGCCACTAATTAAGCTGATTGAAGAGGCGGTTTGTGGCATTGCCGTAAAAGCGGAAAAGAAAAATATGGATATCAGCATATTGTGTGATGAGAGGCTTATGGCTTGCTATGATTTGAAATGGACAACGGAAGCACTGGTGAATGTTTTAGATAATGCTGTAAAGTATTCAGATGAAAACGGAGAAATTAAAATTTCAGTGTTGGAATTGGGATTTTTTATAAAGGTGCAGGTTACAGATAATGGGAAAGGGATTGAAGAAGGAAATTTTACACAGATTTTTAAGCGGTTTTACCGTGAGCCGGAAGTCCAGCAAGTGGAAGGCGTAGGAATCGGCTTATTTTTAGCGCAGGAGATCCTGAAAAAACAAAAAGGGTATGTTGATGTTAAATCGTCACCGGGGCGTGGGTCAACCTTTTCGTTATATTTGCCATTTGGCGAATGAAATTGCATTGCATATTTTGGAATTGATTATTCTGAACCTGATTAGCAAAAAAATAAATAAAAATAATTCAAAAGTTTTTTGGCTGGATGCGGACAAGCACAATTTAGGGGGCGGAGGATATACTATTAGTAAAATTATTTAAAGGACACTTGTTCTGGACGAATAGTACTTATGAGCTTTAAAGCGAAAGGAGAACAGAATGAGAAAAGATGTGAAATGGGATGAACGGTTTAATATTGGCGTAGATGTTGTAGACCAGGAGCACCGAAAGCTTTTTTCAATTGTGCGCAGGCTGGTAAGCCTCAGTGAAGATGAAAAGAACAGGCAGTGGGCATGTGCGGAGGGGATAAAGTATTTTAAATATTATACGGCAAAGCATTTTGCCCAAGAAGAGAAGTATATGCGTTCTATTGGATACGGTGGCTATAAGATGCACAAACAGCTGCATGATGATTTGAAGGACAGGACGCTTCCTGCTCTTGAAAAGGATTTGGAGGAGTCTGGGTATTCTGCGGAATCGATACGGCATTTCCTTGGAATTTGTGTTGGATGGCTGACAGGCCATATTATTCTTGAGGATTGCGCTATTACTGGAAGGGTTGCCAGCAGATGGGGCGAAGCCCATCCGGGGGATGCAGGGCAGCTGGAAAAAGCATTGCTTAGTGTGATAGAAGATGTTTTTAAACAGCAGGCAGAAGTTGTCAGTGAGCGTTATTTTGGGGAAAATTTTGGGAAATGCCTTTTTTACCGTATGGATTACCATACAAGTGACAATAAGCAGCTGCATATTTTCCTTGCATTAGAAGAGCATCTCGTTTTCCAGACAGTGGGCGGTATGCTTGGGATTAAGCTTAAAAAGGTTGACAGTATGGTTTTAGGCGCTGCCAGGCAGCTTGCCCAGCAGCTGATAAAACAGATTGGCGCATTTTTTGCGGAGACCGGGAGATACCAGTTTGCGGAAGCCCATATCTTGACAAGAGAACAATTTGAGCATGAATTTGCAGCAGGTTACCCGCCATATAGCCTTCTTTTTGATACAGGGGCAGGTTATTTGGCGTTTTGTGCAAAAAACCGGTGATTGGAAGGAGGGGTTCCATTCCGGGGGAGGGTACGGAGAATTGTGGCTAAGGTTATGATGCTTTCTGTAATTGGAAAGGATAGCCAGACTCCAGCCATTCCAGCAAAATGGGACATACAGAATGCCACAGGCAGAATGAAGAGCAGCCCGCGTGCCAGGGAAATCATCTGGGCAGGCAGCACATGGCCTGTTGCTGCAAAATACATTGCCAGGATAATATTAAAGCCAGCAAATGGGATGGCGGTAAAGTACAGTTTTATGCCAGGTATGGCAATTTGTTGTAAGAGATAGTTTTTTTCACTGTTAAAGATGCTTACAATTGGCCCTGCCATCTGGAACAAGAAGAAATAGATGCAGGCGGAAAGCGTAATTGTTGTTACCAAAGCATACTTTAAAATTTGTTTTAGGCTGTTTTTATCGCCATTTCCATAAGCGTGGCTTGTGATTGGCTGGGTACCTTGGGCAATCCCGGTAAAGATGGAAGTGATAACAAGGGACAGGTTGGCGATAACGCCATATGCAGCAACGCCTGTATTTCCTTGTAGCTTGAGGATTATCATGTTGAAAACTATAATAACAATGCCAGAAGCTGTTTCAGTAATAAGGGAAGGCAGGCCAATGGATAAGATATTTCCTGCCAGGGCAGGTGAAAATTTCGCCTTGGAAGGCTGGAATTTGTTTTTCTTTGTAATAAAGTGCCATGATAAAATACATATGCTGATGATTGGTGCGAAAGCTGTCGCAAGGACAGCTCCTAGTATGCCCATATGGAAAGGGAAGATAAAAATGTAATCCAGAAAGATATTAGCCAAGCTGCCTGTTAACATTGCAAACATCGAAAGCTTTGGGCTGCCGTCATTCCTTATAAAACAGATTAGTACCTGGTTTAATAAAAATGCTGGGGAGAAAAGCAGGATAACTTCTAAATATATTTTTGCCATAGTGAATACTGTTTTATTTGCGCCAAATAAGGAGGTGATTTTTCCAGGCAGGAAAATACCTGTAAATATAAAAATTGCCGTAAATACGGCAGTTAAGTACAGGGTGTTTGTAAATACCTGGTTGGATTTTCCTGGTTCTTTCTGGCTTTTGAGTATGGCATATTTTGTGGCTCCGCCCATCCCAAGCATCAGCCCTGTCCCATGGATAAAACTATAGATTGGTATAGCAAGGTTAAGGGCTGCCAGGCCGTTGGCGCCAAGCCCTTTTGAAATAAAATATGTATCAGCAAGGATATAACCTGATAAGCCAATCATGCCTAAAACATTTAGTGAGGTGTATCGGATAAATTCTTTGAGCCCTGTTTTCACTGCCTTTATCCTTTCATATGTTGTCTGTTTTTTATAACTATTATAGCGGATTTAATGTAGTGTGTAAAGCCCAGGATTTACAAATAGATTTTAGTTTTTTGGTGTGGTACAATAAAGAGTGAATGTACCCGCTATGCTATTTGGGCTGCTAGTTATAACAAAGTATGCCTAAAAATATGCGAATGATGCCATATTGTCAGAAATTGTTATATTTTTTGGTATACTATCATAGTTTGTCGAAAAAATTATTAACAGGCAACAGATGAAGAAAAAGAAAGGGGAAAGTAGGATGCTGGGTGGTCCTGTATATATTGCGCTGCTTCGGTTTGCACTAAGCCTTGCAGGGGTAATTATATTATTTTCAATTATAAGCGAAGCACGTTTTGGCAGGAAAAAAACAGCAGTCTGTTATTTCTGTTTTAGTGTTGTGCTGCTTCTTTTTGCATGTGTTTGGTATGTAATTGACTGGGAAAGCTGTGTAAGGATGGTTGCTTTTAGTATGTATATTTGTTTTATATTATTTGCATTATGTATGAGCAGCGACCCTCTTTTTTTGCGGATATATAAATTAGCGCTTACTTTTTATTTGTTGGCGGTATTTTTAATAGGCGGGATTGAAGTTGCCATTCTTTTTTTTAATGGCAATGTATGGGTGGATATTATTACGCGTAGTCTGCTAATTATTCTGATGGTTATTTTCATTGAAAAAAAAATTAAAAGCTCTATCCGGGAATTTAGCTATTATGTGGAAAATGAGCTGGACAGGTTTAGCGCTGCAGTTATGGTTATCAGCATCCTTTTTGGGATTGGTTTTATATTAAATCCAAGCATTAAGGAGCAGACGCCGTTCCGGATTTTTCAGATTCTTATGAATTTTTTCCTGACAGGGTCTTTGCAGTTTTTGATTTACAGGCTTTATCTGCACATTGGCAAGGAAAAGGAATATCAAGAAGAAAACCAGCTTATGCAGATGAACCATAGGCTGCTTGAGAGGAATATGGAACTAATGGAGGAAGCGGCAGAAGCAGGGAAGCGGATACGCCATGATGTAAGGCATCATAATATGGTGATTGCAGAATATGCCTGTAGAGGGCAGTATAAGGAGCTAATGCAGTACCTGGAAGAATATAAGGAAGGGATAAGTGGAGGTGTACCAGAGGTGATTTGTGCAAATACTGCTGTTAATAATATTTTGTCTGCCTATACCAGAAGGGCGAAGGAAGAGCAGATTAAAGTTACGCTGGAGGTAGAGCTTGACAAGGTTTTGGCGATACCTAATATAGATTTGGTTACGATACTTGCAAATGCCTATGAAAATGCGATTTATGGCTGTATGGAGGTGAAAAAGCAGACAAAGGACAGGGAATGTTTTATTTATCTTATGATTAAAAGGAAAAACAATAAGCTGGTTATTTATTGCAGCAATACATGCAGGATGGAAACAGAGTTTAAGAATGGACAGCCAAAGCCAGAGTTTACAGGCGGTATCGGTGTGTCAAGCATTATTAAGACAGCAGAGAACTTTGACGGAGAATATGATTTTAAAAATAACAATGGGGTATTTGTATTCCGGCTGATTATGAATATACCAGCTTCACAGGAAAATCTATAAGGAAAGGGGCATCTTTATGTATCTGATAGCGCTCTGTGATGATGAAGTGTCAGAATTGAAGAAGGCAGAACAGATGCTGAGCGGTTATAAGGAAAAACATTCTGCTAAAAATATCAGGACAGATTATTTTAAGAGTGCCAAAGAGCTTCTTGAAAAGGTCCGAGAAGGGTATATGCCAGATTTGCTGCTGCTGGATATTTATATGCCAGATAAGATGGGGATAGAGGCCGCAAGGGAACTGCGTGATATGGGGAATAAAAGCCGGATTGTATTCCTTACGACATCAAAAGAACATGCGCTTGAGGCTTATGGGGTAAATGCAGTACAGTATCTGGTAAAGCCGGTATCAGAGCCCATGTTGTTTCCGTTATTGGACAGGCTTTTGGAGGAAATAGAACGGGAACGGAAAAAGTATCTTGTCCTGCGGGTAAAAGGAAGGACCCAGCGTGTGGCAGTTGATGACATTGTATATTGCGAAGCACAGGGAAAGACACAATGCCTTCATCTTGCAGATGATACGCAATGTATGCTGCGTGTTACAATGGCAGAGATTTATGGATTGTTGTCTGGTTATCCGGAATTTGTGAGGGTAGGGATTGCATACATTGTAAATCTTGGCTATATCGGCAGCCTAAATGCCCAGGATATCAGCTTAAATTCAGGGCTGAAGATTCATTTGCCAAGAGGGGCATATAAGGCTTTAAAGGAGCAGTATTTTCAATATTATTGTGGGGAAGGGTAAATTGGTTTTTGCTATATTATTGTTGCTAAATAGTTTTGTTACTATTCACAGCCAATCGTAGCCGGACTTAAGGAAATAAAAAATATCTT
>CAJUJR010000087.1 GCA_910586605.1 uncultured Lachnospiraceae bacterium
ATATAACTGTCCGTTTTCTCATGCTGCACATTGTAGAAAACATACAAGGGGAAGGGATTTTTTATTGAGATCCGGCTACGATTGGCTGTGAATAGTAACTGGCTAAAAGACTTTTTGAAGAACCCCGAAAAAAACACTTGACCTTTCAGCAATATTATTATAAAATAACTATCAGTGCTGAAATAGCTCAGTTGGTAGAGCACTTCACTCGTAATGAAGGGGTCGAGGGTTCAAGTCCCTTTTTCAGCTTTAAAAATCCAGAAAACGTTGTTTTCTGGATTTTTAAGTTTCTCCGTTTTATCAAGCCGAACGATTTACTATGCTGTTAATTTCTTTCTCCGTCAACCTTCGGAATTCTCCGGGGGACAGAGAAGCATCCAATTCCAGGCCGCCCATTGAGAGGCGTTTTAAATACTGTACCGGCTTGCCTATTTTCGCAAACATTCTTTTTATCTGATGATACCGCCCTTCTGTAATCGTAAGTTCCAGCCTTGTCTGCACAGATTTTCCCTCCTGCCCTAGTATTTCATAGTAAGACAAATTGGCTGCTTTTGCCGGCCTTGTAAGCGTCTCATCACCAATATCCACCCCATTTTCCAAAAGCATCACATCCCCTTTTGTAAGCTTCCCTTCTGCATATACCAGGTATGTTTTGCTAACATGCTTGGCAGGCGACAGAAGCTGATGTGCTAAAGCCCCATTATCTGTCAGAAGCAAAAGTCCCTCGGTATCTTTATCCAGCCGCCCAACCGGAAACAGTTCTTTATGATGCGGGCAAGTTATCAAATCCACAACCGTCCTGTCTGTCTGGTCTTGTGTTGCAGATACTACGCCTGTAGGCTTATTCAACATAAAATATTCATAGGTTTCCAAAGAAATTTCAACCCCATCTACTATTACTACAGAACTGTCCAATACCTTTTCTTCCGCTTTTTCCGCCAACACGCCATTAAGAAGAACCCGTCCGGAACGAATTATCTTCTTTACTTCCGAGCGGGTTCCCAAACCGGCATGTGCTAAATACTTATCCAAACGCACTGCCTTATTCTCCATTTTCTATAATCTATTATACAGGTCTGCATATCTTCCGGCAGAATTATTCCATGAGAAATCCTTCACCATGCCGCGGTCAATAATCTTGTTCCATTCCCTCTTCCTATTATAATAAACATCCTTCGCATAACGGATTGTCTGAAGCATTTCATGCGCATTATAATTACAGAAAGAAAATCCTGTCCCTGTCCCTTCAAACTCATTATAAGGTTCCACTGTATCACGGAGCCCGCCTGTTTCACGGACGATTGGCACAGTCCCATAGCGGAGGCTCATCAACTGGGAAAGCCCACATGGCTCAAACAGAGACGGCATCAAAAAGGCATCACAGGCAGCATAAATTTTATGGGAACGTTCATTGGAATAGAATATGTTCGCTGAAACCCTGTCATGGTATTTCCACTCAAAATGACGGAATAAATTCTCATAACGCTCTTCTCCCGTACCAAGCACGACAAGCTGCGTGTCCTCTGCACAAATTTCTTCAATCACATAATCAATTAAATCAAAGCCCTTCTGGTCTGTCAGCCTGGAGACAATACCCACCATAAATTTCTTGTCGTCTTCTGCAAGCCCAAGCTCCTTCTGCAGCCCACGCTTATTTTTTACTTTTTCCTTGCGGAAATTCTTAATATTATAATTTGCAAATATCATCGGGTCTGTCTCTGGATTATATTCATTATAATCCAGGCCGTTTACAATCCCCTCCAGGCAGTTGCTGCGCGCACGCATCAATCCATCCAGATGTTCTCCATAGAAAGGCATCTTAATCTCTTCTGCATACGAATCGCTTACCGTTGTCACCATATCTGCATATACAATGCCGCCCTTTAAATAGTTCGCGTCACCATATGCCTCAAGCTTATCTGCTGTAAAGAAATATGGTTTTAAGCCCGTGATATCTTTTACCTTCTGTAGGTTCCAAATTCCCTGGAACTTCAAGTTGTGTATTGTCATTATCGTCTTTATATCAGTGTAGAAAGGATTTTCACTAAACATATCCTTCAGATAAACAGGAATCAGACCTGTCTGCCAGTCATGGCAATGAACGATATCAGGATGGAATTCTAAACTTGGAAGCGCTGACAAAGATGCTTTACAGAAAAAAGCAAATTTTTCAATATCTTCGTGGATATTTCCGTAAGGCTGGAATCCTGAAAAATAGAATTCATTATCAATAAAATAACATTTCACCCCTTCGTATTCCATCCCTAAAATCCCAACATACTGCTTTCTCCATGCCAAATCAATATAAAAGTGCGTTATATATTCCATTTTCTGCTTCCATTCCTCTGGAATGCAGGCATATTTTGGAATCATAATCCGTACATCAAACTCATTTTTATCAAAATATTTTGGCAAAGAACCAACTACATCTGCAAGTCCCCCTGTTTTGATAAAAGGCACACTTTCTGACGCCACAAATAATACATTCTTCATAGAAACCTCCTTCTTTAACCCATAAGATATGTCAACTGCCATACAGCCAGAACTATGCCGGCTCATGCACAATCGCCTGTTTTCCCAAATATAGTTATTACAATTCACGCCATCCTAAACAGCCTGTATGTTAATTCCAAAAATCAAACACCTCTTATGTATCATCCTGACAAATGTTTTTTCTGAAACTAACCAAAATAATAACATATATCTCTATTATACTAAAAAAAAGCTTCTATGCAAAGGACTTTTTCGCTGTTTTTTCGGTGCTATGCCCTCATTTTATATTCCAAACGAATTTTATCAGCAATCAATGCGACAAACTCCGAGTTAGTTGGTTTCCCTTTCCGGGAACTGACAGTGTATCCAAAAAGCTCCTCAATGGTATCCATTTTCCCACGGCTCCACGCTACTTCAATCGCATGGCGGATTGCCCGTTCTACCCTGCTGGAAGTCGTTTTATGGTTCTTGGCTATTGTCGGATAAAGCCTTTTTGTAATAGAGCCTAACATTTCCCCATCATTTACCGCCATTATAATAGCATCCCTGAGATACTGATATCCTTTGATATGGGCTGGAACGCCTATTTCATGAATTATATTTGTTACATCTGCCTCCAGGGAACTTCCATATTCCGGCTTCTTATTTTCAAAAACTGTGTTAATTACTTTATTATCCTTTTCTCCATGAACGCCTACTGCCTTAACCCTTGACACCACTACCCTTGTGTCAAAAGGCTTCAAGATATAATAAGCTGCGCCTAATGCAAATGCATTTTCCGTAACGCTTTCCTGGCTAACAGCAGAAACTATAATAATTTTAGGGAGCTCAGCGCTCCCTTCACTTTTCCTTAAACGCTCCATTACTCCCAACCCATCTATCTTTGGCATAATCAGGTCAAGCAGCACTACATCTGGTTTTAACAAATGAATCATTTTAAGGGCTTCCTCCCCATCTGATGCAGTCCCTACCACTTCTATATCATCTTCCTTTGTAAGAGCTTCCCTTAGTAAATTTACGATTCTTTTGTTATCATCTACCAGTAATACCTTAACAATTTGCATTGTGCCTCCCTTTCTGTCTTTAGCAACCAATTATACGGGGACAGGTTTTCAAAGTTGATGCCCGCTTGGCTTTACTTTTACAGTAAAATTATATGCTTACAGCCAAAGGAATTACAATCTAAAAAAACTCTTACATTTCGACGAATCCTCTATATCCGTCCATTTATTCTACAATTTCCAGGGTCATATCATGTTGTTATTTGCGGTATCGCAAAAACAGGCTATTGTACGTTTATAACATATTCTCCATAAAAGTACCATAACCACCCATAGGGTCGTTGACAAAAACATGCGTTACTGCACCAATTACTTTTCCGTTCTGTATAATTGGGGCGCCGCTCATTCCCTGGACAATTCCGCCTGATTTTTTTAACAGCCTTTTATCAGTTACCCGGAGCACAATCCCTTTATTATCCTTTGAATTGACATTAATCTCCTCCACTTCCACTTCGTATTTTTCGACTTTATCCGCAATCTGGCACATAATCCATGCTTTCCCTTCTTCCACCTCCTGCTTTAACCCGACAGGAAGCGCCTGCCCTTCCTGATACTGGTATCCATTTCCTGTAATCTCCCCTGTAATCCCTAATGGGGTATTGCTTTTAATTGCCCCTATACAGTTTGTTTCGCCAAGGGATACACTCCCAATCAATTCTCCTGGGCTGCCTGCTTCCCCTTTTTGTATATCCTCAATTTTTGCCGGATAAACGCTGCCTTCACTTAGCCGAACAAGTTTCCCAGTATCAATATCTGTAATCCCATGCCCTAATGCAGCAAATTGGTTTTTCTCTGTAATAAAAGACAACGTTCCAATTCCTTCTGTATCTTCACGGAGCCATGCGCCAATCTTATACTCGCCATCCTTTGTCATTACCTTTTCTAACTTTACCTGTATTACATTGCCGCCACGGGCTATTTCAAGCTTTACCCTATTTCCCTTCTTTTTTTGTAATAACTCTACTACCTGGTCAATATCCCCTACTTTCGTGCCTTCTACTTTACGGATTGTATCTCCAGGCTGCAAAATATCTTTTGCCGGTTCATAAGAAAACCCGTCTTCCCCCTGTATTTCAGAAGTACCAAGTACCATAATCCCGTCCGATTGTATATAGAGCCCAACCGCCCGGCCTGACGGCATTACTTTTGCCTTTTCAATCACATCAAACTGTATATACTTATAATGGAAAATGCCAAATAACTTCAATTCTGCCTGGTAGCTTCCCAAAGCGCTCGCCCTGACACGTACAGGGCGGTCCAGCCCAAAATACTGGCGGCTTCCCTGAATTGGTTTCCCATTTGTGATTGCAATTACATCTTCTGCTTCCTTACAGTTCCCCTCTAAAGGCACGCCAAAATCTATTTGTGCATCCTGATTTTGAAATAAATAAATATGTCCCGGAACCCTTTCATCCATTTTTTTCCAGAACCATGCCCCAATTATCCCTATATTTAATACAAGCAGCAAAACAAGACATGCCCTGTATTTAAAACGTTCCTTTCTTGTCAGACTGATTGCGTGTAATCTCCTGTTTCCCTTTGAACATGCTTTGTTCATAAATATCCCCCATTCTTGTTTTACAGTGCATTCTCCCATAACATAAAAAGACTGATATATCATTTATCATATACCAGTCTTTAAAAATTATACTTGCTTGCCATATGGAAAATTACCGGAACTATTACTAGAACGTGTTGCCTAAACAGAATGCTTTTTATCCAATATTGTCACGTTTCCATTCTGCTGCAAGCTCCCGCATCTCTCTTGCACTGCCTGTCACTGCTTCTGTAATCTGTGCGCCTCCAAGAATCCTCGCAAGCTCTTGGACAGACTCTTCCTCATTTAACTGACGGATTTGTGTTTTTGTATGGTTTCTGTCATTTTCCTTTTCAATCAGGAATTGTGTATCTGCCATTGCAGCAATCTGTGCTAGATGGGAAATACAAATTACCTGATGTCCTTTCCCAATCAATGACATTTTTTCCGCTACCATCTGCGCTGTCCTGCCACTAATTCCAACATCAATTTCATCAAAAATCATTGTTTCAATCTCATCATGTTTCGCAAGTACTGCCTTAACTGCCAGCATAATCCTGGATATCTCTCCGCCAGAAGCCGCACTGCCAATAGGGCGGAGCTCTTCCCCTGGGTTAGTTGAAATCATAAATTCTATGTCATCCATCCCTTTTGCGGTATATTCTTCCCTGCAGCGTACTGCAATCTCAAATTTCACCTGCAAAAAATTCAAATCAACCAACGCCTGCGTAATTTCCTTTTCTAAAATCTTTGCACACTTTATCCTGATTGCTGAAACTTCTTTAGAAAGCTTTTTTAACTTCTTTTCTTCTTTTTCTATTTTTTGCCTTAAACTATCCTGATACGACTCATACTCCTGATATTTTGTCAGTTTCCTACGTATTTTATCCGCATAGGCCAACACCTCTTTTGTTGTTGCGCCATATTTGGCTTTTATGCTACGGACTACATCCAGCCTTTTTTCTACTTCCTCCAAATCTTCCAGGCCAATATCAAATTCTTCCATGTAATCCGAAATATCCCTGCTAAAATCTGAAATCAAAGCGTCAATATCAGACAATTGATTCCAAAATTCAGATACCTTTTCGTCATATTCTGAAATCCTAGAAAGAATGCGGATTCCCTCGCTTACCTTATCAGAAACGGAACCGCTCTCCTGGCTTATCATCCCATAAATACCAGATAGTCCCTGTGCAATTTCTGTTGCATTTGACAGCTTACGGTATTTTATGGCAAGCCCTTCCTCCTCTCCGGGCGAAAGTTTCGCATTCTCAATTTCTTCCAACTCATACTCTAAAAAAGAGATTTCCCGCAGACGCTCTTCCTCTGGAATCTGGTTCTCCCGCAGCTCTTCCTTCAGTTTTTTGTAACTTTGGTACGCCTCTGCTAGCAGAACCTCTTTCCCTGCCATCTTCTCCTTTGCATACCGGTCAACAATTTCCAGATGCTTTTCTTTGTGAAGCAGGGACTGCTGGTCATTCTGCCCATGAATATCAATCAGCAAATCAGCAATTTTTTTAATCATCGCCCCTGTAACGCTTTCCCCATTCACGCGGTTCATCGTCCTTGTCCGGGTAATTTTCCTGGAAATCAGAAGCGTGTCGTCCTCGAAGCTGATACCCATTTCCTCTAAATCAGCTTTTACTTTCGCATCCTCTATTAAAAAGGTAAGTTCTACCAAAGCAAACTCTGCCTCTTTCCGTATCATATCCTTCGCAGTCTTTCCACCAAGCGCAATATTAACAGAACCTATAATTATAGATTTGCCGGCCCCTGTTTCCCCCGTCAATACATTCAGATGGTCAGCAAAGTCTACTTCCACCTCATCAATAATTGCAAGATTTTTCACATGTAAATTTAACAGCAATTCCTCTAATTCTCCTTCCCCATTGGTTCGTTTCCTGTTTCCTAAGCACGTTAGAAAATTCATTTTAACATACTTTAAAATGCCAGCGGGGATTCAAGCAAATGCTCCAATCCCCTTCTGACATTTATATGACGTATTATTAATTACCTTAATTAATTGATACAACCTCTACCCTGCAGCTCAGCCTGCAGCCATTTACATAAGCATATACATATGTGGTTCCGACACTCCGGCCGACAACCCTGCCATTTGCCACAGTTGCGATGCTGTTGTTTGCAGAATACCAGGTAATCGGATCACTTGTTCCATGAACTACCAATGTTTCTGTATCATACTGCCGCATCCGTATTGAAGTCTTATTTAAAGCCACAACATTGACAGTTACAGTTGCAGTTACACCACTTTCCGACATAATCGTAATCGTTGCAGTACCTGTTCCAACTGCTGTTACTTTTCCATTGTTCGTAACGGTTGCCACCCTTGTATTATCAGACGCCATTTTAATCTTATCTGTATGGTCATCTGGCAGAATTGTATAGGAAAGCTTAGCAGTATCCCCTCTCACCATAGTCAGGTTTGTCTGCGCCACCATAATACTGGAGGTGTCAATTGGTTCCATGACTTTAACAAGGCATCTTGCCTTCTTATTGCCGCCATCTGTTGTCGTAGCAGTGATATAAGTCTCCCCTTCTGCATAACCGGTAATCTTGCCAGAGCCATTTACAACAGCAACCTTCTTATCACTGGAAGACCATTTTACTTTCTTAATCGTTGCATTGGAAGGGTTTACTTTCGCCTTGAGCTTCAATGTACGCCCAATGTAACATACGGCATATGCCTTATTCAACGATACGCTGGAAGCACGGCGGATAACAATAACACGGCATCTTGCAGTAGCATGCGTTACATCTGTTGTCTTTGCCACAATATAAGTAGAACCAACCCTCTTTGCCTTAATCTTACCAGAATTAGCGCCAACAGAAGCAATTGAACTGTTCTTTGATGTAAATTTAACAGAAGGAAGCTTTGAATCATTGCTCTTTACTGTCTTTTTCAGGCGGTAGGTAGAACCAATATTCATGCGGATGCTCGTTTTGTCAAGCTTCACACTGCTCTTTAACTTCGCAACTTTTACACGACAGGTTGCACTCTGCTTGTAATATGTCAATGTACATTTAATTGTACAAGAGCCGATTTTCTTTCCTGTTACTTTACCGGAAGAGTTAACTGATGCAATTGCCCTATTAGAAGATTTCCATGTTGCTGTCTTTTTGGCATTTGACGGAACAGTTACCTTCTTAATGTTAAAACTCTTCCCAATTGCAATTTCCCTCGAAGCTGGCGATAAAGTAAACTTAATCCCACTTTCTACTGTAACCTGGCAGATAGCCGTTTTGCCGCTTGCCACATCCTGGCAGGTGATAATTGTAAAGCCCTCTGCTTCTCCTTTCACAACCCCTTCTTCTGTAACAGTCGCAACTTCCTCATTGCCCGATGTATACGTTACTTCCTGACGTGATGTATCATCCGGGATATAAATCGGTTTAATCTGCTGCTCCTCTCCAATAAAAAGTGACATTTCCTCTGGATCAATGCTAAACTCTTCTACTGGCACTTTTGGCTTAGTAACATGGATCATACAGGTAATAGCACCATTCGTACCAAGTTCTGCAGCCGTGGCAATAATCATTGTCATGCCTTCTTTTACACCAGTTACAACACCTTTTGCATCTACCGTAGCAATACTTGTATCTGTTGAACGGAAGGTTAAATCTTTCCTGACATTTTCAGAAGGTGTGTATGTTACATCAAGCGTCTTCTTTTCCCCTTCTTCAATTGTCAGTTCCTTATCCTTAAACTGAATGCTGGTAAGCTTTTCACGCACTGTAACATCAATCAATGCTGTAGCGCTTCCACCCTGCACCATAATTGTCGCCGTACCAACCCCGGCTGCTGTAATCACTCCATTGTTAACTGTAGCAACATTTGATTTCGTAGAAGACCATGTAAGCGTCTTATCTGATGGATTAACCGGAGTAAGTGTTAACCCAACTTCATACTTTTCTCCCTTCACCATTTCCAAACTTGAAACATTTGGTTTAATACCCGTAATTGGGTCATCTTTTACTGTTACTACACATTGGGCAAATACTCCATTCGGGTTATAAACCGGTCTTACTGTAATTGTTGTCTGCCCAATTGCTAAAATAGTTAACATGCCTTTTTCATCTACAGTAGCAATTGATGGATCAGAAGACTCCCACGAAAGTTCTCTGGATGTCGCATCTGCAGGCTCATAAACTGCATCTAAATATACAAATGGCGTAGCAATTGACGTCGTATAGCTGTTCCCCTGATCAATCGTTATACCTGTAATCGCTGAAGTAACTGTTACAAGACAGGTCGCATATGCATCATTATCTCTGTTAATCGCAGTAACAACAGCCTGCCCGGACTTTTCTGTAGCCGTAACTCTTGCTGCGATACTTCCTGTCTGTGCCTCTACTGTTACAACAGAGGTGTCAGAAGATACCCATAAAATATTTTGCGTACCAGTCAGATTTGTATTTAAATATTCCGAACTCCCTGCCTCTAAACGAAGCGTTGACGGATCAATCCTGAAGTCCGTAGCAGAGGAAGTAATTGTAACATCACAATAAGCTACCCATGTAATACTGCGTGTATCTGTATAATACAAAGTAACGCGCACCGGCTGGTTCAACGGCGTTTCTTTCGATGCCGTGACCGTTACATACCGCCCTACTTCATTACTCAGGGTAGCGTATTGCGAGTCACTTATCGACCATCTAAACTGAGAATTATCTGCATTTGGGTTAGAGCCTATCAGCCCCCATAAATCAAGGGTAGCTCCAACCGCTATTTCCGCTGCCGAACGGTTTAATGCAAATGTATCCTCTACATTAATTGTTATGTAAATTTCATCCTGTTCCAATCCAGGAATCTCTGTTGCAACCGTAGAACTGTTTCTTCTAATTTTAATCCTAGCAGTTCCAAGCATTTTTGTAGACACAATCTTTGCATTCGCATCTACCCCAATGATCGCTGAACCAGAAACAATCTCATAAGAAAAAAATTCATTTAAGTTTTTTAGTGGAAGGTTCAATGCATCTGCTATACTATAAGTACTTCCAAGGCTCAGTGAAACAGTTTTATCCACAAAAGAGCATCGAACGCTAGTTTGTAGGTTGATTGAACTAACATTTGATTTCTTTTCATCATCCTTACTATCCTCAAAAGAGGAATATGTCCCCCGGACATAAAACTGAAGATTATAAACCCCAGCCTTTGCTTCCACACGATATGCTTTCTCCGACTGAATATAAACAAGCCTTGCTTCATCAGCATCCTCACCTGTATTCCCTAAGGAATCACGCACCAAGGTTGTTGTCTCAGGTCTGCTCAAATCCCCTTTCGATATAACCCATATCAGCTTATCCGCAATCCCCAGTTCAGGATGCCATGCATCCCTAATAGATACCTTTACTTTATCATTATTTTCTATTGTTACAGAACCAGTTTCATTCACAGTCCCATTGACAAGGCCGCCAACCAGCACATCATTTGTAGACGCATCACAAATCTGCGGTCTTACATAAACCTCTATAGTATCAGTCAATGTTGCCACGCCATCATTATATGAAACAGTCAGCTTTGCCCTTCCTGCCCCCACCGCCTGTACTGCTGGGCACTGAATCGCAGCGCCAGACGCCGTTGTTGTCCCAATTCTGATAACATCTTCATTACTGCTGGTCCAGGAAGCACTCTGTCCATTACCAAAGATCAATTTTAAATAATTATTAGGACTATTTTCATCACCAATCGGAAGGACAGCATCATATTCCATGACCAACGCAGCTCTTTCATCTTTGTTATAAACCTTTTTCATGCTAGAGCCAGCGCTTACAGCTGTATCATTTAAAAATTCATTGATAGAAAACAAAACCTCTACCGTCATAGAAACTACCTCTGTATGGGTGCCATTGGCATCTGTATAAGTAATTTCCACCTGGATTGCTACAGACCCGGTAGCATTCTGAACCACCAATGTTGCAGTCGCAGCTTTATCATTCGTAATTTTAACAATATTTTCATTCAAACTTTTCCATTTATAACTACTGATACTTGCTCCATCTTTAGCAATCAAGCTGTAATTATCGGTAGAACGGCGCATAGAAAATCTTCCGCCTGCATTAATAGTCGTTCCCGAACTATCTTGAAACTGAAAAACATCTGCTGCCTGAATCGACTGATGGTTCTGATAATTCATAAAACCAAATAGTCCAACCGTAAACAGCAGTAATACACCAATCCCCCATATCCATCTTTTCCGTAGTTTATGCACTATTCCTTTCATTCTCTACCTCCCCGTCTGTCTTTCTATCATTTCAGCAATTCTAAACAAAAAATTAATACCTACAATCCCCTATGCAAAAGGATATCATGCTTCTATGTCAAAATTGTGTAAAAATGCCAAAAAACGATAGCTGCGATACCATATAATATATATCGACAGAAAACACCTCTCTTTTGACTAACTTATAGTATATCATTTCAGATTTTATTTTTCAATAAAAAAACTGCTGTCAATATAGAAAAAACTATCAACAGGTTACTATTCACGGTCAATTTCTGGAAAAAGTTAAAATCATTATGCCTGCACATATGATTTTAGCTCTTTTACAGGAATTGACCGTGAATAGTAACATCAACAGCCATAACTAGCAACTATCAGCATGTTACTACCCGTAAATAGTGATGTCAGCATATAGCAAGCTCACCCCAAGAAGCAGGATATTACAGTCCCTGCACCCCGCAGGACGTTCATTTAGCCCCCTTATCCCCATACGCACCAACTTAATTAATCTTCCATAATAAATCATTTTCTGATATCA
>CAJUJR010000088.1 GCA_910586605.1 uncultured Lachnospiraceae bacterium
TCACCAAATAATTGGATGGCAATTAGAGAGTATCCGTTCATGCGTTTATTCTGAATAAAAATATCTATCATCTTGCATTTGCAAGTGATGTTAAGTCTTTTTTACTAATCAATCATTAATACTAATAGCACTCCACGTTAGTACATTTTTTTGTTCCAACCACTTGATTTTTTTCAAGTGTAGAAAGCAGTTTTTTGTACTAACGTGGAGTCCGGTTGTTTTCAGCACCCTGTGAAGCAAGAAAACGGATATCTTCTAACACTTTTAAATACCTGCTGTTCACACAAAATACATGAAATACATTCCCTGTTTTGTCATGCTTCCCACAGCCAATAGGGAATACCCCTCTTTTGAATAACTGGTTGCATTCTTCAATGTCATAGTTGTATACATATTTTTTGTTGCTCATAAAAATAGACCTCCAATATTTAAAATAATCATCAAAATATTACTTCTACATTTATTCTTTCAATTTTCTCTTTTTGCCAATGTGACTTCCCATTTGGGACACCACATATATACATTTCTCCATCTGGTAAATATTTTCTAAGGTATGGTGAATTTCAACATCCCTATATACTTCTGCATATTTACTTTTCAAAAACTCAGCAAAATTTTTCATGCTTAACTTGTTAAACCTATAAATCAAAATGTTGACTTTTTGTATGGCAAAAGGACTGAACATTTCATTCAGCCCTTTATGTATTTCTCATGCTAAATATTCAATTTCTCTTTTACTGGATTTTCTTTGCAGATACACACATTGGAATTGTTTTTAGAAATTCATATATTGATTCAATCATTCACACTACTTTTTTCTAAGTAGCCACCAAATAATCAACTGCTTTCTTAATCTTTGCCATTTCATTATTGTATATTCTGTATGCCGCATTCTTTGCTGATTCTATGGAATCATACTTTTCAGGCTTTAATCTCCTGATGCTTCCTTTGCCAAAAACATGCAGATAATGCTTATTTTCTTCTGCTTCATGATTAATGCGGAATTCTATTTTAATCCATCCGCATAAATTGATTTCACAATGGCTGCACACAACCACATTATCTGATATGATATCTTTCCACTCTAAATCTTTGAACTGCATATGTTATTCTCCTTCTATTTGCTTGGTATCTGCATCCTTACAGCAGTAATATTCTGTATAACCCCCTGCACCTGTAATACCCTTACATCTCTTACACCCACTACAATGCGGCACTCTTTTCATCTTTCCTCCCTTTCCTCAATGGGCAGTCCTTTCCCATGTCCATCCTGTTTATGCTTTTCTGGTTCAGGAAACAGTAATCCTCTAACTCCCAGTGCCTGCCCATTTCCTGTTTGAATTTACATCTGTTGCAGTTTTCAGGCGCATCAACATAACCATCCATAGATAAATCCCTCCATTGAAATTTGATATATCTGCTTACTATTCCTTCTCCCCGTTCAGCTTATCCCTTAACACCTCACTGAATGTAACCTTGATCCGCCTGCGTTCCGGGACAGTGCATAAGTCACCTGTCTGTGGGTTTCTTGCAGGCCTCTGCGGCGTTATCTTTGTTTCCGCTTTCAGCACCCTCGCAAACCTGACTGTCTCCCCTTCCTCCATCAGGGCATAAAAGGTATCTAATACAAGATCCAGGTATTCCTTGCAGGATTTCTTTGTCTTCTGCCCATTTTCAGCCATGCAGTTAATAAATTCTTTTTTGTTTATTGCCATAATACATCATCCTTTCTTTTTTGCTTATCAATACATTAGTTTTTGTTTTCTTTCTAACCCCGGCTCACTGGGATGCCTTTGCTTTTGAGGTAGTCAACTGCAAGCCTTAACAGCTCTCCATTATCGACTGTATTTTTAACCGTGTCATCCCATACATGTGGGGTACGTCCCACTCCAACCATGCCGCCATGCAAGCCCTGGTTTGCCCATGAAGCTACCTCTTCCCCTGTCGCACTGTAATAATTGTCCAGGTGATCCGTGTCAATATATACGGATGCAATAACCTTGTTCCCTTTCACAACTGGGTTTACTTTTATTGCCGACCGTAGGAAATCAAATTGTCTTCGGTAGTATTCGGGGGAATAGCTGTTATAGTATTCCTGTAGGAAATGATTCAATGTCTCATAGACACGTTCTGCCAATGCCTCTGTCATGTTTACCATTGTTGGCATAAGTGCTTTCTGTAGCTGTTTCATGTTGCTTACTTTTTTTGCCATTGATGTGTTACTCCTTTCTCTTTTGGGTTGCCAATGAAATCATAGTTTTAAGATACGGAATAGGCATTGCCATGAGATGCCCCTGTGACGCGCCAGGATGCCCATAGACGGGCTTTTGGGCTGTAGGCGATATAAGTTTAGCCTTGTAATTTTAGACACTAAAATAAGCCCATATCTGAATAAGAATCCTAATTGTGAATTACTTAATCAGTTATGGACTTATGCATATGTCCAAAATATTTAGTTTTAGGAATCAAATTGTATCAAACTCTTTTGTAAAGTTACTACACCATTACTACACCAATTTGCTATTAAATTATATAGAATTACATAGAGTTATATAATCCCAACTCATCTATAAACTGCTGCAAACCCCATAAATATAAGGCTTTATAGCTATACATAGAGTTATATATTTATACCTGTATCAAAATTGCAGCATTTGCTCCAGATTAATCCCAAGAAACATCGTAATATAATTATTTTTCTTCCGTGTCTTCGTTTCCCACTGGCATTCCAGCCTTAAAGCAGAACCATCCTGAAAAAGGATATCGCCCCCATATCCACTATCCATAATATCTAAAGGATAAAATTCATTTTTATCCAAAGCATAATAACGTAATAGAAAATCTGTATAATATCCAGCAAGCGTGTGGAAAACAGAAAAAGCATCTACCGACTTCTGATAGCCCAATTGCTGATCTCCCTGTTTCTCATATTCTGGAATCTGCCCTAAAGGCGGGTATGAAATATTACTTTCCTTGCGTATCACTTTTATAGCATAAATTTTATGGTATTCCTCATCCATATATAAAATAAAAGTTTCCCTTTTTTTCCGGTAAATAATTTTCCAGTAAGTAATCCCTTTCAGCCGTTCTGTATCGCTAGAACTGTACAAAGTAAATGTTTCACAGGAAGAAAAATTTGCTGTCTTTAATTTCACATCATCTAGCATTATATTGCCTTCCTCTGACAACAGGTTTAATTCCTTTTGCACAATCCTAGTAAGTTTTTCTTTTTCCTGCCGCATCCCCCTGTTTTGGACAGGTACTACATGCAGCTCCTCTTTATTGCAGCGGGCAATCGCATATAATTTTTCATAAAAAGAATCATATGTCAATTCATATGTTTTTAAGCTGAGGTTTCTTTGTGTAACCCTGTTTAAAGTCTTCTGGTCAAAAAAAGCATTAAGGTATTTTGGAAAATACATTGCCAAGAGAAACAATAACACAATAAAAATGATACCAGCCGCTGTAAACGAAAGCTGCTTTATCCGCTTCATATTTTGCACCATTTTTCTTTCACCCTTTCCCCTGCCTTTCTTTCGTTATAAATGAAATGGTAACCCTTGTCCCTTCACCAACCTTGCTCTGTATCTCCCACTCTGCCTGATGCAGGGAAATAATCTTCTGGCACAATGCCATCCCTATTCCTGCGCCGCCTTCCTTTCTGGCGCGCGACTTATCTACCATATAGAAAGCTTCCGTAATTTTGCCAATCTCCTCTTCCGGAATCCCACAGCCATTATCCTGCACAATAAACTGATACGAGCCTTCTAACAACTTTCCAGAAAACAAAATCGCCCCATTCTTTTCACAAGCTTTCCGGGAATTATCTATCAAATTAAAAAATAAGGACTGTAATAAATCCATATCACCATAAACCATCCCATCCATAACCTGTACTTCTAGTGTAATTCCTTTTTCCTGCAAAAGTTTTTGGGTACTGGTTTCTACATAAGAAACCAACTCTTTTACAGAAAGCTTTTGTAATGTAATTTCCTGTTTATCAAGATACGTCAGTTCCAGCATCTTTAAGGCAAGCCGTTCCAAACGCTTTCCCTGATGAAATATATAATCTGCCGACATTGTAACATCCTCTTCTGTAAGCTGCCTGGAACGCAGCATATCCGCATAACCAATAATTGAAGTTAGCGGCGTTTTTAATTCATGGGAAAATGCTTCTGTAAATTCTTTCTGCCTCCTGGCATTTTCCTGAATCTCCCAGATATTATTTTCAAGCTGGTCTGCCATCTGGTTAAAATCCGCCATCAAATCCGCCACCTCATCATTCCCCTTTTTCTTTACACGGCTTTTATAATTTCCATCGGCAAAAGCCCTAGTAGCATACGACAGCTTACGGATAGGATTTGTCAGGCGGATAGAAAACAGAAAAGAAAGCGCTGCCAAGACAAAAGAAATAACAAAAAGAACCGCCTTATAAGAATCATATAGCTGTTCCCTTTCTTTATAAACATACTCAATGCTCCGGTCTGCTTCCAGATAATATGTGCCAAAATCTCCTTTTACCAAAAATAAAATTTCCAAATAGTGTTTTCCATTTTGCTGGGATATCTGCCAAATCTCTGAAAACTGCTCTTGTTTTTTATGAATTAGTTTACTTTTATATTTTTTATTTTGATATAAAACATGCTTATTTTCATCATAAATTGTTACCATATTCTGAGGGTTTTCCAGGTTTTTCTGTATGGACTTTGCAATCTCTGTAATTGCAAGCTCAATTGCCTGGTAGTCGTCCGGCAAGCCCTCTAACGATGCCAAGAGGGCATATTGGAACATTTCCATTTCCTCTATGCCCCGCTTTGTTTCCCTAGATAATGTCATCTGAAAAGAAGTGTGGATTAAAATGTTCCCAAATAACATAAATGCAAGGATAATAAAGCACATCATTGTAATAAACTGCTTCCAAAATAATTTCATGCTACCCTATTCCTATTCTATGTATCCAATAGAACTGTTTCTATTCGTGGCTTTTTCAATAATGGGCCAAAACTCTGCTGCTTTGCAGCACTGTGACTTTAATCCCTATTACTAATACACGTTTTTTCATTTCAGGTTAAATCGGTAACCTACCTTATAAACCGTTTCTATCTGCTTTTCCAGCCCGGTTTTCCTGCGCAGCCTTTGTACATGCAAATCAATGGTACGTTGGTCGCCAATGTAAGGGGCATCCCATACGCGTTCATAAATACTCTCACGGTATAAAGCAATATTAGGGTTTTGCACAAACAAAAGAAGCAGGTCAAATTCTTTGTAAGTCAGCTTTACCGGCTTTCCCTGCTTCAAAACAGTACGGGAAGAAACATCTATAGATAAATCAAGCACCTCAATCGTCTGTTTGACTTTCTGGAAACGGCGCAATACATTTTCCACACGTGCCAAAAGCTCAATTATTTCAAATGGTTTGGTAATATAATCATCTGCCCCTGCCCGGAGCCCTTCTACTTTATCGGCTGTCTCCCCCTTTGCCGTTAAAAAAATAACAGGGATTTCCATGCTTTTTGCATAGGACAGCAGCTCATATCCATTTATCTTAGGAAGCATTATATCTAAAAGGCATAAATCATAATGGTTTTCAGATAACTTATCAGCGCCCTCCTGTCCGTCATAAGCAATTTCACAAAAATAACCGGCATTCTTTAGGTTCATATAAATCAAATTAGCAATCGCCTCTTCATCCTCTACAATCAGTATTTTATTCATCACTTTTCACCTTTATCTGTCATAATTTTGATGTATCTGTAAAACCACCCCTATGCCCCCAAATCTTTGGGCTTCCTATATGCTTTAAAGCGCGCCTGAAAACACTTTCCAGGCACGCTTTAAGAATAAACTTAACTTGTATCAAAATTGTCACATAGCCATGAACAAAAAATTAAGATATTTTTAATTTTTCACTTATAATATCATAATATCTCATGCTTTTTTCAGCCAATAATCATCTTTCCGAAATAGGAACTGCCTCTTCTAAGACTGCGTTTGCCTGCTCCACCTTTAACCTAGAAAGAAGTACTGTAATCAACAAATTAATAATCACAGGAATCCATAAATACATAAGGTATAACATATTAATACAGGACTGTGGCTGCACTGCTGCATTTGCAACATAACCTCCTGCGGCCAAAAGCCATCCTGCCAATGCAGTACCAACTCCGCTCCCAATTTTTACCCCAAGTGAAGAGCAAGAATACATTGTCCCATCAATACGCCTATGCTTTGTACGGAATGTATATTCAGAACATGAAGCTATCAAGGCATTCATATCCCCTTGCAGCGGGCTCATCCCAATAGAAGCTGTTGCTGAAAAAAGCAACATCAATGGCACATTCCCCATATATCCTGCAACAATCACCATTGCACGGGATGCTGTTGCAAGTATATAGCCCCAGAGGTTTACCTTATACATTCCTTTAAATCTTTTTACAAGCATTGGGGTAAAGACAAGGCCGCAAATTAAAGGAAGGTTAATTGCAAAAGCAAAAACACCAAGTAAGGATTCATCCCCTAAAATATAAGTCATATAATAAATCCCCATATTTAAGGTTGCTGTAAATATCTGGGTCAAAATATAAACACAGCAGATAATTAGGTAAAATTTATTTGCCAGAAGCATTTTTCCAGCATCTACAAGGGAATACTTTTCTTCTGCTTCCGCGCTTCCTGCCCCTCCTAATTCCTCCTCTGGAAGCTCTTTCACAGAAAAGACAGAAATTGTATTAACAACAAGGCCAATTACCGCATAAATAATTGCTACGGTACGCCATCCTGCTGCCCCTCCGCCTAACATTTTTACAGCTTCTACTGTTACAGACTGAATTGCCAGGCTTGTCCCAAAAGCAAAAATAAACCGGATGGACCCCATCTGCACCCGCTCCCCGCCATTTTTCGTGATAAGCGCCGTAAGTGAAGAATATGCAATATTATTTGCCGTATAAAAAACTGCATTTAAAAGTGTATACGTTATAAAGAAATAAGCATATTTTGCTGTCTCGCCCATGCTTGCCGGAACCATAAAAATTGCGGCAAGCATTATGGCATTGCCAAGATATGCCCATAACATCCACGGCCGTGCTTTTCCCATTTTGGTTTTTGTTTTATCTATCATAGAACCAAAAAAGATATCAGACACACCGTCAAATAGCTTGGAAAACATCATTAATGTCCCAACAATCCCTGCATTCAGCCCAACCGTATCTGTTAAAAAAATCATAACAAAGGAAGAAAGGAAAGCATAAATCACATTTCCTGCAATATCCCCAGAGCCATACCCAATTTTATTATACCAGTTTAAATACTTTTTTTCATTCATAAGCTTTCCTCCTTTCTAAGCAGGCAGCCATCCAGAAAATCCCAAACCTGGTCCAAACTGCCTGCAACATCAAAATTTAATCCCCAGAAATAATTAATTTCATTTCAAACTGAAATTCCTCTTCTGACAACCGGTACTTTTCTAAAAGCCCAGGCCCGCAGCTATTAGAACCAATGCCATTTTGAGCATAATCAAGGCATAACACGGTGCTCCCACATGGAACCAATTCATAATTATGCCTCTTTTCTGTTAACTCTTCCTGCGTATAAACAGAGGCATTAAACGAAAAAGGAACTCTGCTTACAGCCGCCATCCTGTTTTTTATCCCGCTCACCAAAACATAATCACAATCATTATGGCTTCCATTTTCCTGTGGGCGTATATAATCTTCATGCATTTTAGACACATTCATGGAATATCTCCCATGGCTTGCTGCATGGCATTTGTCACGGTAGCTTTCCATAGGCCCCATCCCATAAAATGTAATCTCCTGCATATCTGCCGGCAGGAAAATACGGAGTCCAAAGCGTGGAAGCCCTGGAAATTCTGCATTCCGCTTTACAGACATTTTAACTGCTATTTCCCCTTCATGCCCTACTGCCCAAACAGCTTCTATATCCAATATTTTCTGTACAGATGCTGCCAAAACAGCCATCCTGCTACAAATTTGAATCCCCGTTCCTTTTTTATCATATACTGTCTTATATGTCCTTGTATAACTCTGATGGTAAAAAGCCTTACACCATTCCTCTTTTATATTCCTGTCATTATCAGTTGGCGCACGCCAGATATTTACCTCCATTGGCCGGGTAATAAGCTGCCGGTCTTCCCATTCCATCCGTTCAAATACGCCAGTTAATTTGTTAAAGTGATACGCAAACTTCCTGCCTTTTAGTACTAGGAACCTGTCATTTTCTAATACTTCTATCTGCCCTGCATCATCGCTTGGCATGCCATCATCTACCCGGGTTGGAAAATTCCACATAACCCCTGCCTGATTTCTTCCATCTTTATTTTTCAGGGGGATTTCATCAAACCCAAGCAGGAAACCTTTCGGCAGAAATTTGGTAGGATTTTTTAATATATAGTATAATTTCAGATAACATCTGCCTTTTTCCGGGACAGATACAGGCAGTACGACCTCTCCTTCCCTATGGGGCCTTACAGGGCAAAGTTCCCCTGCCTCCCCTTCTTCCTTAATATCCCCATCACATGTCACCTCATACCTGATAAACAGATAATCCTTTAAATCTATAAAGTCCATATAATTATGGAGCAGCAATTTACCATACTTTTGGTCATAAGATAAAACTCTTGCCGGGCGGTATACATTTTTGTATTCCAAAAGCCCTGTGTGCGGCCTGCGGTCAGGATATACCAGGCCATCCATGCAAAAATTGCCATCGTGCCGATCCTCTTTATGGTCTCCCCCATAAAAATAGATTGCCCTGCCGTCTTCTGCCTGTCCCTTATAGATAGCATGGTCGCACCATTCCCAGACAAAGCCGCCGCAGATTTCATCATACTGTTCTATTATTTCAAAATAATCTTCTAAATCTCCTGGTCCATTTCCCATTGCATGGCAATATTCACACATGATATAAGGTTTATCCGGTTGATTTTCCACATACTCCCGAATTTCTTCCATTGTTGGATACATCATACTGTATAAATCAATATTGGAAAAATCATACTTTCTTTTCTTGCTTCTGTAATATGCACTTTCATAATGGGTAAGCCGGCTGGAATCAAACTGTTTTACCCATTCCAGGGATTTTTCAAAAGTACAGCCATATGCACTTTCATTTCCCATCGACCAGATAACGACACAAGGACGGTTTTTATCCCTGTATACACACCTTTTTACCCTGTCAAGCGTTGCCTCTGTAAACTCAGGATTATCTGCAATCACTTCATTCCAACGCCGTCCCCTGTTTTCCCATCTCCTATCCTTAAAATATGCTTCTACCGGCCCATGCGCCTCATTGTCTGCTTCATCAATTACATAAAAACCATACCGGTCGCAGAGCTGGTAAAACATTGGCACATCTGGATAATGGCTTGTCCGTATTGCATTAAAATTATGTTGCTTCATCAATAGAAGATCCTGTTCCATCTGTTCCATGCTAACAGTAAACCCGGTAACCGGATTTGACTCATGGCGGTTTACCCCCTTAAAAGTTACCGGGCTTCCATTTACCAAAACAACATTATCACAAATTTTTATCTCCCGTATGCCAACATAATCTGTAATGGTTTCTGCATCTGTCTTTAAAACAAGCGTATAAAGATATGGCTCCTCTGCATTCCACAAGCGCGGCTGGTTTACCATAAGGCAAATGCCCTGCTGGTATTCCCCCTCTCCATCTTCCGATAATTTCCCACTAAGTTCCATTGCCGCTACCCTGCCATTTTCATCATATAGGGTAACAGAAACTGGCACTACCTCATCAAAATACCGTAATTTCACTTCAACAGCAGCCTTACCGTCCCTGCATTCTGTTGTTATAAAATAATCAAAAACCCCCTGCATTGGCCTTTTTAGCAGATATACATCCCTAAAAATTCCGCTCATACGGAACTTATCTTGGTCTTCCAGGTAACTCCCATCACACCATTTTAAAACCAAGACAGCAAGTGTATTTTCCCCCTCCAGTAAGTATCCTGTTACATCAAATTCACTGGTTGAATGCGAAACCTGGCTATAGCCAACATATTGGCCATTTAGCCACACATAAAAGCAGGAATCCACCCCTTCAAAATTCAAAAATGCTTTTGGCGCAATTTCTTCTTTTTGATAGGAAAAACTACGGATATACACCCCACAGGGATTTTCGTGTGGTACATATGGCGGGTCCATCGGGAATGGATATCTGATATTCGTATACTGATGGGAATCATAACCATAATTCTGCCACACCCCTGGAACAGAAACGGTTTCATATCCCTCTACACCATAACCCCTTTCAAAAAAACTTTCCTTGACGTCATAAATACTTTTGTAATACCGAAATTTCCAATCCCCACTTAACATCTGAATCCGGTCTGATTCCTCCCTGTGTTTTACCAGATCCCCTCTTTGTGCAGATGCCGGAATATAATATGACCGATCTAGCATCACATTATCATGCAACATATGCAAATCTTCATAATACCCAGGTACAATCATCGCTACACCTCCTCGTTTTTGCAGCCAGAGAGTATACTGCCTCCTGGCGTTTTTTTGAATGATGTTTAGAATAGCTGTGAACAATACTATTATAAAATCCAGGATAGGAATAATCCATAAACCGCATTAGACAAAACATGCACAAAATGATACAATGTTGCTATTCACAGCCAATTCCTGAAAAAAGCGGAATGATGCAGGCAATAAGGAGAACTTTTTTATGTATATCAACGCTGGTTATCTGAACAACTCTAGAATTGATTTTAAAGACCGCAGCAAACCGCTGATTGTTGGAAGCTGCGGCACCTACCACCTCTATACACGCCCAAAGCTGCCCACATGGCGCCCTAAAGGCCGCGTAGATTTCCAACTGCTGTATATCGCGGCTGGAAAAGCATATTTTGAATTTAACGGAAAAGAAGAAACTGTCACAGCAGGCCATATGGTTTTATACCAGCCGCGCGAACCTCAAAAATATGTATATTATGGCATAGATCGGACAAGGGTATATTGGGTCCACTTTACAGGAAACAGCGTAAAAAAAATATTGAACTATTATGATATCCCCTTAACGGAACATGTCTTTTATACAGGCATTTCCCCAGGCTACCAATATCTTTTCCAGCAAATGATATTGGAACTGCAGCTATGCCGCCCATGCTATGAAGAACTTCTCTCCATGCTTCTGCGCCACATTTTCCTGCTTGTAAAAAGGCAGCTAAAAGAAGAAAACAAACCGCGGAATACCTATGCACGGGAAGAAACAGAACTTGCAGTGAATTATTTTAATGAAAATTACCATAAAGATTTAAGCATAGAATCTTATGCCTCCTCCAGAAATATGAGTACCAGTTGGTTTATCCGGAATTTTAAAGAATATGTAAATATGACGCCCTTACAATATATCCTCTCGCTCCGTATCTCAAATGCACAAAGTTTACTAGAAACAACCAAATATAATGTTACAGAAATTGCATCGATTGTCGGCTATGAGAATCCTTTGTATTTTAGCCGTATTTTTAAAAAACAGGTTGGGTTGTCCCCTTCAGAATATAGGGGAAAAAAGCATATAGATGAGAAGTAAAAGAGAGCCTGCCAAATTGTAAAAAACGGCAGCCAAGGATACTATTCACAGCTAATCATAGCGAAATGTAAATAGATAAAAAATATCTTCCACTATATGTTTCCTAAAATGTGCAGCATGAGAAACTGACCGTTTTACATTTTTTCTGTAAATGCGAAAGTTTTGCCCTACTTACATTCTGACAAAAATTATAGAAGACATTCCTCCCTGGGCAATCCTACGCTCTTAAGAATTGCT
>CAJUJR010000089.1 GCA_910586605.1 uncultured Lachnospiraceae bacterium
GATTTATAGGGGAAGATATTTTTTATTTCCTTAAGTCCGGCTACGATTGGCTGTAAATAGTAACAGACAAACATTGGCCCAGCAAATTAAAAACCAGCGGTTAGTAGACATTTTTTAGAAATAATACTATAATGATGTTTGGGAAAATCCCAGTTAGCCCCAACACCATTATAAATAGAAAACAAAATTAATATTACCCCGGCTATTAAATATCGTAATAATTTTTCGCTGGATAAATATTCATATACAAAGCGGATGATTGAGCTGTAGAGAGCTACAGCGTAATGCAAAGTAAAGTAAGGAAACACGCTGGAAAGGAAGTTGCGAAAAGACACCAGGAACAAAATTATGAGTTTTTTTGATTTAGTAATCGGCAATATAATTAGTTTGCTCCAGGCAACAACACTTAATATCCTGATGGTTGCTATTTTTCTAAAATGGCGCTTCCTCTGGGATAAAAAGCATATTGGCAGAATGATTTTTATTATCATGTCAATTATTCTTTTTGAATCAATTATCGGAACCATATTTTATCAAACAGGCGTATTTCACTGGAAATATAATATTGGAAAGAATATTACAGGATATATGCTCTGCACAGGAACTATGCTAATATTGAGGCAGCTCTATAGAAAAACGCTGCAAAACTGCTGGATGGCAGCAATATTATTATTTATGATAGATTCCCTTACAAATGAATTAATTGAGTCGGTTTCCCCAAACATGTTTTTTCATTTGGATGTATTAAGTGAACGCATTGCCTATATGGTTTATTTATACGGACTTTATCCAGCCATAGAATTACTTGTCATCTTTCTGCTGAACAAAACAAACGTGGGCAAACTTGTACGGCATTGGATTGATTATGCCGACCTACATTTAAAAAGCGTTCTTTTTCTAAGCTTTTACCCAGCATTGACTACAGGGATTTTGGCGTTGCTTAATTTGGGGGATAAAATTGGAAATAGGGCGTCCCTTATCATCCTGATTATGCTTTTTTCCTTTTATATATTCTATACCTATATGTGGCGCGAGGAATTACAGCAGCAAAAGCTAAATGTACAGCAAATCAGTTTACATCAGCAAAGAGCCTATATTGAAAACCTGGAAAATCTCCAAAAAGAAATGCGCCGGTTCCGCCATGATTATAAAAATATGATGTCTGGAATGTATTTTCAGGCAAAAGAAGGTAATTTTAAAGCAATACAGGATTTCATCCAGGATATGACAGATGAATTTGACAGCCAGGTTGGCAAACAGATACAAGTGCTGACACAGCTTTGCAATATCCATATGCCAGAAGTAAAGGGGCTTCTCCTTAGCAAACTGGAAACAATGGAAAGAGAACAGATTCATTGTGAACTAGAAGTTCTTTATCCATTCCATTCTGCCTCCATCAAAGCTACAGATTTGTGCAGATGCCTTGGAATCCTAATTGATAACGCAATCGAAGAGGTAAAGGGAAAAGACAACCCTGAAATACATATTATGGTTAGCAGCCAGAAAGGACATACAACCTTCCGAATTAAAAATATACTGTATTCTAAAGTAGATTTCCATAAAATATGGCAAGAAGGTTTTTCAACAAAAGGGGCAGACAGGGGAATTGGCCTCACAAACTATAAAAGGATATTAGAGCGTTACGAAAATATATCCTCTCTTACCACCATACATGAGGGATATTTTATCCAAGAATTAAAGATACAGGATTAACCGAAAATTATAAAAATCAGGAGGTAAAAACGTGCTTCCGGTATATATATGTGAAGACAATGCCAGAATCCGTTCTATGCAGAAGGAATACCTGGAAAAACAGATATTAATCGAAGGCTATGACATGGAAATTGCCCTTTGCAGCAGGCATCCAGAAGAAATTCTCCAAGCAGTAGCAGCTTCCCCAAAAAGAGGTATCTACTTTTTAGATGTTGAATTAAAAGGGGAATCAATGGATGGCTTTACATTAGGCCAAGAAATCCGCAAATTAGATTCCAGGGGCTTCCTAATTTATGTAACAGCATTTCAGGATTTGGCATTTGAAACATTCCGATATCATCTTGAAGCATTGGATTACATTGTAAAAGAAACTACAGAACAAATGCTTGAAGGGATACAAAACAGCCTTAACATTATTACAGAGCGGATGTACAATGAAAAAAGGGAACAAAGAGAATATTTTACAGTAAAGGTTATGGATATTATAAAGCATATCCCCCTAGATGAAATTATGTTTTTCGAGACTTCTGGAAGGACGCACAGAATTGAACTACATGCAAAAAACGACAGAATCGACTTTCTAGGAAAGATGCAAGAACTAGAAACACAGTTAAAGGGGCACTTTTTAAGGGTGCACCGGGCTTATCTGGTTAATGTAGGAAAGATTGAAGAACTGGATTTAAAACACCGGGAAATACTTATGGAAAATGGCGAAAAATGCCTATTTTCAAGGAATATGAAAACAACCCTCCTAAATGAAATCCAAAGCAGCGGATAATTCCGCTGCTTTTTATGTTATAGGGAATTTTGCTGTAACATAATGGTTGCTGGCAAGAATTACAAAGCAATTCTTCCTAAGACACGAGTACCTGCAGCGCCTTTTTGCAATTCAGGCTGTGCATCTTACCATTTGGGCAAAATAACCCTACCAGCCTCTTTGGGATGCTACAATACGTAAATGCTACAGGCCAAAGCAATCTTTAAGGAGGATGAAAAAATGGAAAAAAATGTATTGCTTCAATTATCACACATTTCAAAACGTTACAAAACCGAGCTTGCACTAAAAGACATCAGCATAACGCTGCACAAAGGAGAAATCCTTGGTTTCCTCGGTCCTTCTGGAGCCGGGAAAACAACAACTATTAAAATTATAACAGGACAGCTCCGCCAAACTTCTGGAGAAGCTAAAATCCTTGGCACAGATTCAACAAATATTGATGAATCCATTTATGAAAAAATCGGCGTAGTTTCTGATAACAGCGGAATTTATGAAAAAATGTCAGTATGGCAGAACCTGACCGTATTTGCCAAGATTTGGAATGTGCCAAATACAAGGGTTGAAGAAGTTTTAAACCAGGTAGACCTAGCAGATCACAGAAAAAAATTGGCTGGCAAATTGTCGAAAGGGCAAAAGCAGCGGCTTGTCCTTGCAAGGGCAGTGCTCCATAAACCAAGAATCCTGTTTTTGGATGAACCAACAAGCGGACTTGATCCATCAACCGCTGTCAGAATCCATCAAATGCTTTCCGAGCTGAAAGAAAGCGGTATGTCTATTTTTTTGACAACACACAATATGGAAGAGGCAGCAAAGCTATGTGACCAAGTTGCCCTTTTATACCAGGGCAAGATTGTAGAATTGGGCTCACCACAAGAACTGTGCCTAAAATATAACCAGGATAAAAAATATCAGATTCTATTAAATAACAATACAGAAATTATATTGGAACAAAATCCTGAAAATGCAGAAAAAATTTTTGGCTGGATGAAACAAAATATGATTCAATGTATCCATTCCTGCGAACCAACTTTGGAAAGTGTATTTTTACAGGTAACCGGAACAGCATTAAATATGTAATATTGGGAGTACACAAAACAGCATCTGAAAAGGAGGAGTTTAAAATGGGAAACTTTAATAAATTAGCGGCAGTTGCACAGATTAAATGGATTTGTATTACAAAAAATACAGCAATTATGCTGGGACCTGTTCTTACCATTGGAATGGTAGTTTGCTTTAAGATATTGTACGGGATAAATTCTGGTGGGGAACTTTCTCCAATGCTGATATCCCTGCTTCTGAATATGGGAATCTCCATCAATATCTGTTGCGATGGATTTATGATGGTTGGCACAGCCATTGCAGAAGAAAAAGAAAAACATACATTGCGGGTGCTTATGACCTCTTCTGTTTCCGGGATGCAATATTTTATCGGCAGCATAGTCTTTCCATTTATCCTAACCATCATAACCAACTTCATTATATTAGAGATAAGCGGACTTTCCATGCAGCAGGTATCTATCCCTGCCTTCCTGGCAGTCAGCGCCATTGCTTCCCTGATTAGCTGTGTCATAGGGATGATTGTGGGCATCTGTGCTAAAAACCAGATGAATGCAAGTATGATTGCTTCCCCACTAATTATGGTATTTATGTTAATTCCAATGCTTGGAGGCCTGTCAGATGGGCTTCATAAATTGTCTGGTTTCTTATTTACTGGAATTGTTGCAGAAATGGCGGCGGGCTTTGCAAATGGAACAGGATATGCCATAACCCCAATGGATATTGCAGTACTCTCCGGGGAATTGATAATCAGCGTTTTAATATTCCTTATGCTTTATAAAGGGAACGGGTATGAAAGAGACTAATCTGTGACAAAGGAGAGCCTTCGTAATAGAATATCCTATCTGTACCACTGGCAAAGCTGCAGAAAAAAGTTAGTGCTGGAATTTTATTCCGTTATATCGTATAATTAACTTTAACCAGGTTATTCTTTTTATAATATTGCACAAAGGTGCAGATAGGAGGATGAGATGAGATTAGTAACAAGGTCGGATTTTGATGGACTGGCATGTGCCGCTCTTCTGAAAGAAGCAGGCATTATTGACCACTGGAAATTTGCACATCCTAAAGATTTGCAGGACGGGCTGGTAGAGATTACCGAAGATGACTGCCTGGCAAACGTCCCTTTTGTAGAAGGGTGTGGGCTATGGTTTGACCACCATAGCAGCGAACAGGAAAGACAGGAGCTGGAAGGGAAATATAAGGGAGAGAGCCGTATTACACCATCCTGCGCCCGTATCATTTATGAATATTATGGCGGCAGGGATAAATTTCCACAGTTTGACGATATGATGGAAGCAGTTGATAAGGTAGATTCTGCAAATCTGACGATTGATGAAATTTTACATCCTACTGGCTGGGTATTGGTTGGTTTTATTATGGATCCACGTACTGGCCTGGGACGCTGGAGAAATTTCCGTATTTCAAACTATCAGCTAATGGAACAATTAATTGATGCCTGCCGTACTATGACAACAGACGAAATTCTGGCGCTTCCGGATGTAATAGAACGTATTGAAATATACCATGAACAAAGCGAAAAGTTCCAGGAAATGGTTAAAAAATATACACGTGTAGAAGGAAATGTAATTATTTCTGATTTGCGGAAAGTTGACCCAATTTACTCTGGCAACCGTTTTATGATATACAGCATGTACCCGGAACAGAACATATCAGCTTGGATTGTCTCAGGGCGAGGCGGCGAAGGCTGTTCCGCAGCAGTCGGTTACAGTGTTTTAAACCGTACCTCTGATGTCAATGTTGGCCGGTTAATGTTAAAATATGGCGGCGGTGGGCATAAAGCCGTTGGAACCTGCCAGTTTTCGGAAGAGAATATGGACGAAATGCTGCCAAAGATGTTAGAAGAACTAATATCATTAAGTAACAATTAAATAAGGGCGCCAACTGCGCTGGCGCCCTATCAATTCAAGAACGGTAAGGAATCTCTTTACCGTTTTTTGTTATTTTAACTGATAAACCAGGTAATCCTTTGTTGTCCCGATTTTGACTGTCAGTTTCTTCTTTGCTTTTGCAACGTTTTTTGGCACTTCAAAGGCAATTACACCTTTTTTTGTAGTTAGTGGTGTTATCTTCTTTGTAGTCAAATCTTTATCATAAGAAAGCAACTCGGTAGGCTTATATTCATATTCATCTTTATAGCAAAGTGTTGCCATAATTAGGGTATCCTCATAGCCAACACGTGGAAGGAATTCTTCCTCTTTCTTCCCATTATTTTTAACAGTCATCGTAAGGAGCACGAACTTATTTCCCTTACTTGGTTCAAAATAACGGTAACTTCCATTTTTAATCTGTGTCTTAATATCTGCTTTTTTTACACATACCTTCCAGTCACCAATTGTTCCCTTCTTCCCAAGGGCAAGTTTTGTCACTTTTGGTTCCGGGGTTCCAGCCGGGGTAGGCTCCGGAGTTTCTTTAGACGACGTTGCAGAATCCGTAACATCTTTCACTGTCTTTGCTAACTTTCCTGCAGAACAGCCAGTAAATAACAACGCAGTACAGATAGTAAATAAAACTAATTTCCTTTTCATTTGTCCTCCTTTTGGTTATGTATTACCCTGAAAGTTAATATTAACGAATTTAACGCAGGTAATGGAAATCTAAAACAGGCAAAAACATTAGTATTTAACTGCCAGAGTAATATTATCAGCGAAAACTATATTTATTGTAATGTCTTTTATAAAAAAATGCAAGGGATTTCTATTTTTTGACTTTCCCCATTTTCTGAAACCCAATCACCCAAAAGCCCCTATACCAAAGCATTGAGCTAATGTAAGCTGTTGTGGCTGCTCCTTTTTCAAGAGAAACCCTTTTATGCCAGAGCGTGTTCCTGTAAGGACACGCCTGATGGCATATCCTAATGCATAGAAAATAAATTTTGGAATATCATAAATTCTTTTAGAACATTCCCGTAATTCCAGCATGAATATAGAGCCCTCTTTCTCTGAATCCATAATGCCAATATATCCTGTTGCAAGAGTCGCTAAAGTGTGCAGACAGTGACTGCATTCTCTTCATCGGTCTGTTTCTTTACCAGTGACACATAATTTTCCATAACTGTTTCTTTTTCTTCAAAAGCAAAAAGATTTCTTGAAAGTCTCCAGATTGTTTTTTTAAGCGGAATAGTTTCATTTAATGAACGTGCAATCTCGCTCAGATGAACCTTATTCCCTGCCAAAATACCATAAAGCATCTGTGTAACAAACTTACACTTTGGTCTGGTCAGCCCTTTGCAAATTTTTTTCGGAAATTCACAAAATTCCTTTTAATTTCATACCCTAATCTGTTATAATTAAATAATGTATATTGACTTTTATATTTTTAGAGATTATAGTTGACTTAACTAGTTAAAATATTTCCAATATTCTAAAAAAGGATGGAAGGATCATTCTTGATTTAAGTCTCAGGCACCAAAGCCAATACTCTCAGACATACTCAGGATACGAATAAATTAGAAAAAATTATTTTCAACCAGTAGATTTATATTTTTAGAAGGAGAATAAAAAGATGGTAGATAAAATAAAAGGATTAGAAATAGACGCATTAGCTTTAGACAATATGGTAACAGAATCAGAAGTAATGGCAAATACAAATTCCTTTAATATTAGTTGGCTGGGATCTTCTGGTGTTACTAATGGGGCAGTTGTTGAACAAAAAAATTATGACGGAAAAGGACTTGGCATAGAGGTCGTTGTAACAGGTACACCTACATGGGGAGTAGCATGTGTTATTACAGTAATCCCTAAAAACTGTGAATTGAAATCAGGAAAAGATAAAGTAGAAATAGCAATTGATGGAGCTAATCTGGGACGAACTTTTTTAAACTATATTACACCAAAATCATCATATGCAGGACAAACTGTGAAATTTGCAGTTACTATTGTGGGAGCAGAAGGAGCTATTTTTTATGCCCGTGGCGATATAGGTTCCATGTAAAATCTTAAATCTGTTAAAAAGGAAGGCAAATATGCGGGAAGGTGTTGATTGTCTGCACCGTCTGTAACGGCATGATGAAAGAGGGGTGAAAGAAAATATGGAAAAGAAACGAATACTTTTTTACAGAACCAAACTGTTTACACCACTGATTCTGCTAAGTATTTCATTAGTGATTTTTTCTGGCTGCTCTACAGGAAAGAAAAAGAATACCAAAATCCAGAATGATGAAAAAGCTGCCAGTCAGGAAATGGAGCAGGCGAATACCAAAGATAACAAACAGTCAGAACAGGATGAAGATCTAGTTTCATCTCCAATTGATTTTAAACAGTTAAAAACAGTACATAAGAAATCCGAGAATGGGATTTCATATTATAATTTTCATTCAACAAAGGAAATGCCATTACCATTAAGTGAATGGGGAAAATTGGATATTGCAACAGAGAAGGGCGCCATTATTCCGGCATATATCCGTTTTACCAGTTTCACAAGAGATACAGAAAAAATAGCGAAACATATAAAACAGTATTTTAAAGCAAACAATATGAAATCAACATTTCGCTCACAGCCCGAAATTGCCGGTGATGAATATATATTAATGAAATATGATATCATTATTGGAAAAGATACTCCATTAGAAAAAGGCGACTGTATATTACCTTTGTCTGTTAGATTTCCTATACAGCTATATTCAACCATGCGAAGTGGAAATTTTGGAGATACTACGGCACAGGAAAGAGAAAATTTAGTGATGGATGTTTCTGTTCTTGATCAAGACATACCATTGGCTGCCGGTACTGCTATCGAAAAAGCTGTGCTATGCAGTGTGCCAGAAAATTACACGGCATACGGAATTATGATTCCCTATTTGAATACAGGGGGAACAACACAAGCTTTATGTTTCAAATTGGAATATTAGTTAACAAGCGGGAAGCCACATCAATACTGGCTTCCCACTGTTTTTCACCCACTTTGGCTTCCAGACCAAACCAGAAGGGTTGGAAACTAATATCCTACGCAATCTGCATAAGTTATTTTCCTACAGTTCCTTATTCAAAATTTTTAAAATATTTCCGGTATGTAACTATAAATAATACAACCGAAAGAAATGCTGACAAATAGTCCGTTACCGGCTGTGCCATTGCAATCATCCTTGCAGTGTCAAAGATACGGCTAAATACAAATAAAATCGGCATATAAAGCAGCCCCTGCCTGCTGACAGATAAAATCAGGGATGGAATTGCAGCGCCTGTTGACTGAATTGCATTTATCATTACAAATAAAATGCCAATAATCGGACCAGATAAAATGTAAATCCGCGCAAAAGACATCCCGAAATCAAAGGCGTCAGGATTATCCAAAAATGCGGTTACCAAAGGGCCTGCACCATAATAGCAGATTGCAGTCATAACCAAGCTCAGGCAAAAAGCAAGCCCCAGGGAAAATGTCAGCACTTTCATGTAACGCTCCTTGTTTCTTGCGCCAAAACAATAGCCAAGCAGCGGCTGGATTCCTGTCCCAAGCCCAATCAAAAGCATAACTACAATCATATTTACTTTCATCGCCACGCCAAGCCCTGCTACCGCCATATCACCAAAACGTGTCATAACATTATTGATTAAAATATTGGATACGCTCATTAAAATACTGTTTAACGAAGCCGGAATTCCAATTGACAAAACGCCGGAAGCAATTTGGTTCCTGACACTGTAGTTTTTGGGATGGATAGAAAGCATAGAACGCTTTGAAATCAAATGGGCAAGGTAAAACACGGCGGAAAAGACATTGCCGATTACTGTTGCAACTGCTGCACCGGCTACATTCCAGTGAAAGCCAAGAATCATAATAGGATCCAGGACAATGTTCATTAAATTACCAATAATCATCCCTGCCATTGCAGTCTTTGCCCTTCCTTCAGAACGTATAATATTACTAAAAGTATTGCTGACAATCAAAAAAGGGATTCCAACTGCTACAATATCCAGATACTGGGAAACATATTCCATTGTATCATTGCTGGCACCTACCATAACAGAAATTGGCTTTACAAAAACCCAGATAAAAACCATAGCAAAAATGCCAATTACAAGGCCTGTCCAAAAACAAAAAGAAGAAACCTGCTTCGCCTTCTCACCTTTCCCCTGCCCAAGCATTCTTGATATCAGAGAGGTTCCCCCTATCCCAAATAACATGCCTACAGCCATAAAAATTAAAAACACCGGCGTTACAATAGACACTGCCGCAACCATATAAGCATCCTTTGTCTGCCCAATAAAAAAGGTGTCTGCCAAATTATACAGCAGCACCATAATCATGCTGATTATAGAAGGAATAATGTTACTGATTACCGCCTTTGGCACAGGGGCATTTTCAAAAATTTCAATTGTTTTATCTTTCATAGCATATCGCTCCTTTCGCGTAATAAAAGAGAGACTGCCATGCAGTCTCCCTTTTGGAGAAGGTATATTTTTGTTACTTATGGGGTGTAGCAAAAACTATATAATGTATTGGGGGTTACGAGTATTAGTATAGCATTGCCTTCAAATAAATTGTGCCTTAATTCATAATTATTTTTGCATTTCTTTTGTGCATTTTGCCGCTAGTTTTTTCAGTTTTAAAAAAAATTATTCAGAAAAATAGCCAAAAAAAGCAGCCATGTGTTAAAATCCATGTTATACTAAAATAGTAAGGAACTGTAAATAAATTAATTGTCAGTTTGCGCTGGATATTTCTTTGAGGGTGCATGTCAAAAAACGTAGGCGTAGCGGGCTACGCTGAGGATTTTTGACATGTGCAATCGAAGAAATAGACAAGCAAAATGATAAAATAATTTATTTACAGTTCCTAACTATAAAAAAGAAAGGAAAATATGCAAACACATACCTAATCTTTTGTGCTTGCGCCACAGGCTGCCAGAGCACGTTAAAACTGCCCTTTTGCCTATGGCTTGGTATAACCTATGATAAATGACTTACTAAACAAGACAAAAACAACTCTTTCCTTTGAAGTCTTTCCACCCAAAACAGAGGATGAGTTCCAAGATGTTTTTAGCAGGCTGGATGCCCTCGCCGCCTTGAAGCCTGATTTTATTAGCTGTACATATGGCGCTGGAGGTTCTAAATCCGGAAAGACAGTTGAAATTGCCTCCTACATCCAACACACGCTTCATATTGATGCCATTGCCCACATCACCTGTGTTGGCTTCCGTAAATCCGATTTGGAAAAAAATTGCAAAATGTTGGAAAAAGAAGGGATACACCATGTGCTTGCCCTGCGTGGTGACAGGCCGAAGCTAATGACAGACGAACAGTTCAAAAACAGGGAGTTTTTTTATGCCGCAGATATGATTCATTACCTTAAAGAACACACTTCCTTAAGAATTGCAGGCGCATGCTACCCTGAAAAACATTTTGAGGCGGAAAGCATGGAATCGGACTTAGTACACCTGAAAGAAAAAGTAGAAGCAGGCGCATGCTTCCTAATTTCCCAACTCTTCTTCCGTAATGATGTTTTTTACCGGTTTCAGGAGCGGGCATCTGCTCTTGGGATAAATGTCCCGATCTGTGCAGGTATCATGCCAATTACATCGGCTAAGCAAATTGGGACAAGTGTCAGCTTATCTGGTTCTTCCGTCCCAAAAGAACTTTCTGACATCATTGCAAATTATGGGGAAAAACCAGAAGAAATGCGGAAAGCCGGCATTGATTATGCTGTGCGGCAAATCCGTGGATTACAGGAGCATGGGGTAGACGGCATCCATATCTATACCATGAACCGCCCCAAAATGGTGGAAGAAATCATCCACAGCTAATGATATCTTATAAAATCCTGATACGGCATTTCCTGTTCTCCCGACCGTGGTTATATACCATCTTTATTTTCTCCAATCGGGATTTAGATAAGGAACTGTAAATAAATTAATTGTCAGTTTGCGCTGGATATTTCTTTGAGGGTGCATGTCAAAAAACGTAGGCGTAGCGGGCTACGCTGAGGATTTTTGATATGTGCAATCGAAAAAATAGACAAGCAAAATGATAAAATAATTTATTTACAGTTCCTAAATCCCGGATTGAGAGGGCAGGTAAAAGATAACGCCACCGCTCCTTGCCCCGATAAAAGTCTGTATACTGTTCTCGCACGACTTCAAGCAGACAGCCAATAAACATCGCTTTTTTATTCAATGGACGTATTTACCTTCTCCTTTTTTATCTATTGATTATTTAATTGTTACTATTCACAGCCAATCGTAGCCGGACTTAAGGAAATAAAAAATATCTT
>CAJUJR010000090.1 GCA_910586605.1 uncultured Lachnospiraceae bacterium
GATACGGTAGATGATGCGCAGGACGACTTCTGGGAAGATGATTATGAAGATACGGCAGATGATGCGCAGGATGATTTCTGGGAGGATGATTATGAAGATGAGGCAGATGATAACCAGGATGATTCTTGGGATGATATAGGGGAAAAGAAGCCATCAAAGAAGAATTCGGTTTTATCTGTGCCATCGAAATACTGCAAGGTGAAAGTTATATCTGCTGCTATTGGGAATCCTACAGTTTCCTTTTATAGGGCAGTAAAGAAAAATACATCGGTTATTTCAGTTCCGGAAAAGGTGACAGTAAATAAGGTTACATATAAAGTAGTTGGGATTGCAGACAATGCTTTTTCTGGAAATAAAAAGGTAAATAAGGTTGTAGTAGGCAAGAATGTTGCTAAAATAGGGAAAAAAGCCTTTTTCAACTGTAAAAATTTAAAGCAGATTACGTTCCGTACAGTATCCATTTCTTCTGTCGGGAAAGATGCGCTGAAAAATACAGGGCAGAACCTGGTAATTAAGGTGCCAAAAGCAAAGCTTGCAAAGTATAAAAAATTATTTTCTGGTAAGGGGAATAAAAAGATTAATATAAAACGCAGTAATAATTAAGTATAGAATTGGAGGATAAGAAAAGTGGCTCATAAAGGGAATTTATTATCATTTCGCCCGGATATTAAGGTATTGGATGCAACAATCCGTGATGGAGGCCTTGTCAATGATTTCTTTTTTCAGGATGAATTTGTCAGGAACCTTTACCGTGCAAATGTAAAGGCGGGGGTGGACTATATGGAGTTTGGTTACCGCGCCGATAAAGAAATGTTTGATACCGGCAAGTTTGGAAAGTGGAAATTTGCTACGGATGAACATATCCGTGATATTGTTGGGGATAATGATACTGACCTGAAGATATCTATTATGGCAGATGTAGGAAGGTGCAACTATAAGGAAGATATCCGTGACCGGAGCGACAGCCCGGTAGATTTGATACGGGTGGCGACATATGTAAACACGATGCCTGCAGCGATTGATATGGTTGAGGATGCCAACAGGAAAGGGTATGAGACAACCTGCAATATTATGTCCATTTCTAATGCAAAGGAATCAGATATTGCAATGGCTTTGGAAATGTTAGGGCAGAGCTGTGTGGATGGGATTTATATTGTCGATAGTTTTGGCTCTCTGTTCCCTGAGCAAATCCGTGAGATATCAGACCAATATATGGAAGTTGCAGAGAAATATGGAAAATATATTGGGATGCATGCACATAATAACCAGCAGCTTGCATTTGCAAACACGATTGAATCTTGTGCACGGGGCGTTTCTTATCTAGATGCCACGATGGCGGGAATGGGCCGTGGTGCAGGAAATTGTGCAATGGAACTTTTGATGGGCTTTTTAAAGAATCCAAAATATAAGCTGTTCCCAGTAATACAGTTTATTGAAAAGAATATTGTCCCATTGGAAAAGGAAGGGACTGAGTGGGGATTTTCCATCCCTTATCTTTTGACGGGGCATTTAAACCAGCATCCCCGTTCAGCGATTGCTGCCATGAAAGAGGGGCGCACAGATTATACAGATTTTTATAAAGAAATTATTGATAAAGACTGAGGGGCAGGAAGCTTTATCTTTGTAAGGTTTCCTGCCGGAGTTGGGGCAGTGTTATGAAAAACAGGGAAGTTATTGGTGTGTTTGATTCAGGTGTGGGAGGGATTAGTGTACTCCGGGAGCTGATAAAGGTGATGCCAAATGAGAATTATCTATATTTTGGAGATTCTGAACATGCTCCATATGGAACGAAAACGCTTGAAGAAGTGAGGGCGCTTACGATTGAAAATGTACAGGCGTTATTAGGGAAAGGGGCTAAATCAATTGTTGTTGCTTGCAATACGGCGACTAGCGCAGCAGTAGCGGTACTCCGCAAAATGTATCCTGATTTGCCGTTGGTTGGGATTGAGCCGGCAATTAAGCCGGCTGTCCTCGCCTGCCCGGGTCAAAGGGTTGTGGTAATGGCAACCCCTATGACGCTTTGCCAGGAGAAGTTCCAGAAACTAATGCAAAAATATGAAGAAAATGCCCAAATTATTCCGCTTCCCTGCCCTGGGCTGATGGAGTTTGTAGAGCGTGGTGATTTGGAAAGTGAAGAGCTTCACAAGTATTTGGCAGAACTTTTATGGGGAGTACAGAAGGATAAAATTTCAGCAATTGTCCTAGGATGTACCCATTATCCATTTACGAGGGAAATAATTGCAGAAGTTGTAGGGAAAGAGGTTTTAATCTTTGATGGGGGGAATGGGACAGCCAGGGAGATGCGCCGCCGCCTGATGGAGGCTGGCCGGCTGACAGATGCCTCAAGTCAAGGGAGTGTGGAATTCCTAAACAGCAGGAACACAAAAAAAGAACAGGAATTGTGTCGGTTTTTGTTAAACCATTCTTTCTAAGGAACTGTAAATAAATTAATTGTCAGTTTGCGCTGGATATTTCTTTGAGGGTGCATGTCAAAAAACGTAGGCGTAGCGGGCTACGCTGAGGATTTTTGACATGTGCAATCGAAGAAATAGACAAGCAAAATGATAAAATAATTTATTTACAGTTCCTAAGTGCAATATAGTTGTCAGAAATGCTTCAGGAAAAGAGGATTTCAGCATGAAAATAACAACAAGAGGGCGATATGCGTTAAATTTAATGCTAGACATGGTGACAAATAGTGACGGTTCGCCCATAAAACTCAGGGATATCGCAGAACGTCAGAATATTTCTGATAAATATCTGGAGCAGATTGTCGCTACATTAAATAAGGCGGGCTTGATCCGCAGTGTCCGCGGCGCCCAGGGGGGATATCTCCTGGTACGGAAGCCGGAGGAATATACAGTAGGTGAAATCCTTCGGGTTACAGAAGGGAATATGGCGCCAGTCCCTTGCTTAGAGTATGAAGAGAACCAGTGCAATAAGCAGGAGAGCTGTGTTAGTGTAATTTTATATAAGAAAATAAATGATGCAGTGAATAGCGTAATTGATACAGTAACGCTTGCAGATATGTATGAATGGCAGAGTGGGATGCGTTAGCATTCCCCTACATTTATGCCATAGGGAATTGCGCTGTGATGTAGTGGTTGTCGACAAGAATTGCGAAGCAATTCTTGCTAGGGCACCAGCGCTGGCGGTGCCCTTTTTTAAGGAGAAGGTGTATGGAGAAACAGGGTAGAAAAATAATTGGTGTATGTGGGAGCCGTATTTTTAACCAGATTCCGATGTCATTTATTAACCTGCTGCGCAAGGAAAGTATAGAGAGTGACTATTATACAATTGCTTTTTCTTCTAATACAGATATGGAAGAAGATTTCAGGACAGATGTTGATGATAAGGACAGGGACGTTTCAGGAGAAAGCCAGCTTTTTGATTTGGTAAAATATATTGATTTTAGTGGATTAGTTATATTGACTGAGACAATAAAAAATCCAACCCTGATTTGTAGGATTGTGGAAATTGGGAAAAGTAAAAATATTCCTGTGTTTTCTGTGGATGGGACAGTAGGGGGATGTTATAACATGGTGATGGATTACCATGACGGGTTTGAGCAAATTGTCCGCCATGTGGTAGTAGGCCATGGCTGCCGGAAGGTAGATATGATTGCTGGTTTTAAAGGCCATCCGTTGTCAGAAGAAAGGATACAAGCATATAAAAAAGTATTGCAGGAAAATGGGATTCCATTTGACGAAGGACGCCTATGGTATGGGGATTTCTGGGACAGGCCGACCAGGGCTGCTATGAAAAAACTTTTAGAGGCTGGAAAGGAATTACCGGATGCAATTGTCTGTGCAAATGATGCAATGGCAGTTACTGTATGTTCTGAGTTAAATGCAAGGGGAATCCGTGTGCCGGAAGATATTATTGTGACAGGGTTTGATGGAACCAAGGATGGGAAATACCATTTTCCGGTACTATCGACTTGTGAGCCGGATTATGAGGGGGCAGTAAATTTTATAATCAAAGAAATAGAAAAAAAAATGGAAACAGGCTCTATTTCGCCGTGCGATTCCAAGATTAGATTTAAACTGTCAAACAGGCAGTCGTGCGGTTGTGAGACTATCGCCATGCATGAGATTAATACAATTGTGTCTTCGTTTGGGCGGGACTTAGGGGACTGTTCCTGGCATAATATTGCGATGAATAATATGGTGTCTTCGGTACTTGAGAAAAAATCTGTAATGGATATTGCAGTTAAGATACCAGAGTATATTAGTATGTGGAGCGATAATTTCCGATTTGCATGTCTTAACTCTGATGTAGTGAAATTAAACAAGGAGGCAGAGAAGGACAATCCGGAGCGGGTAACGATTTTATGGGATTATAAAGGGGAATTCCGTGAACCTGGAGAAACCTTTAATGTTTCTGAATTTGTGCCGCATCTGGAAGAAGTTATTAGGAAGGGCGGGGATATTGATACGCTGGTAGTACGTCTTCTAAATTCTGGAAGGAACGTATATGGTTATACAGTGGAGGGATTCCAGGATTTGGATGACAGGCGGTTGCAAAGAAGCAATGAATTTGCAATGTTTTTATCTTTTTCAATTGGTACAGTGCTGCATAATCACCAATTGGCAAAATTAAATGAGAACCTATCTGATGCGTATAATAAAATAGCAAAACTTTATATACTGGATTCAATGACAGGGATTTATAACCGCAGGGGATTTTTCCAGAAGTTAAATGAAATGATTGGGCAGAAGGCAAATATTGGAAATTACCTGTACCTTTTTTCAATAGATATGGATGGGTTAAAACATATTAATGATACATATGGGCATGGCGAGGGAGATTTTGCAATTATTTCGCTGTCAAAGGCTATTACTAGGTTATTTGGGGAAAATGCAGTTTGCTCCCGGTTTGGCGGGGATGAATTTAATTGTGTTGTCATTTTGGGGCAAAAGGATTTTTATACAGCGGAAGGCATAGCAAAGGAGCTGGCTGTTGCCCTGGATCAGACAGAAGGCGTCCGGGAAAAGCCATATCCCGTTACAGCAAGCATTGGCTTGATTTGTGAGAAAATAACAGAAGATTTAGATATAGAAAATATGTTGTCTGCAGCAGATAAACGGATGTATACTAACAAGGTTGCACGCAAAAAAGAGCGTAGGGAATAATAGGGTAGCATAAGCTGAAATTGTGTTACAGCCATCAGAGGGAGAAAACCAAGGATTTGGGCAGAAGTACAGGTTATACGGAGGTTTTGTTCATGGAAGAGGAAAATTTGGGGGAGGAGCTGTATAATTTACTTGCGGAGTTATTAAACCGAAAAATTAACCGTACCGTCCAGGACAGCCTAAGAGGCGAGTATGGCGTACTGCGTTATCTGGTGTATGTGGAGGATAAGGTCAGTGCTGGAAACCTGACAGAACAGCTCCGCGTAGTTCCGGGACGAATGACGGATATATTGAACAGCCTTGAAGGAAAGGGGTTAATTAAACGGTGCCGGGACGAAAGGGATAAGCGGAAAGTGCATGTCTGTATTACCAAGGCAGGCAGGGAAGAAGCGGAGGAAAAAAGGGAATTTATCCGCAGGGAATATAAAGGGATGTTTGAACTGTTAGGGCGGAAGGATACAGAAGAGTTAATCCGCCTGTTAAAAATCGTATTGGCATATCCTGGGAATGAGGGGTGAAAATTAGCTAAAAGATATGGACGCCGGAAGATTCCCGTACCATCAGGTGGCAGGGGAGTTCCAGCCGGATAAATTCAGTGTGCCCTTTTTGTAATCGGTCTTTTAAAGTTAATACGGCAAGATGTGCCATATCTTCCTTGGGGATACGGACTGTTGTCAGAAGTGGTGATATGCGAGAGGCTTCCTCAATGTCGTCTATTGAGATGACGGCAGGTTGGTAGGCCTCTTTTTTCCTGCGGCCATTTTTTTCTTTCATGGCTTGCAGGAACCCCAAGGCAGTAACATCATTTGCACAAAAAATTGCAGTAGGCCGAGTTTTGCAACAGCATATTTTTTCAAAGGCACGAAAACCATCTTCGCGCGTCTGGTTTGTTGGTACGACATAATCATAGGTAAGTGGTATTTTGTGGGAAAGAAGACATTCGTAATATCCCATATAACGTGATTCCATATTGCAATCTCCTATATAGGCGATTTTTGTATGTCCCAGTTCAAAAAGATATTCTACAGCTATAGAAGATGCGAGGGAGCCATTACAGATGATTTCATCCATTTTGTAATCCATTGGATTTCGGTCAATGGCAACAATGCCTTGATAGCGTCTGAGCAGGTCTTCCACAATATCAGCAGGGCATTTTCCTAGAATCAGAAGCCCCTGTGAACGAGGCTTGTTAAAGGTTTTATTTGCAGGGGGGATGTCTGGGACATTTAGTATTTTGCCGGTTGCACAGTTCTGCTTGTGGAATTCTGTCTCGACACAGCGGAATAACTCGGCAAAAAAAGGATCCTGCTCCAGGGAATCAAACCGTGCGAGCAGGATATCTACAGTATAATTTTCAGAAAAAGTGCCGGAATACGCATCCCCAAGTTTTAAGTTCCTGGCAAATTGATTTGGGATATAGTTTAAACTCCGGGCAGTTTCACGGATTCTCTCAGCCATTTGGCGGTCTTGGCATTCATAAGATGGGTTATTCAGAACGCGTGATACAGTTGCGACAGAAGCTCCTGTCAGTTCAGAAATCCGTTTTAAAGACATATTATAACAATCCTCTTTTTCTTAAAATGTGGTTTTCCAGAGTTGTAAAAACTCCTTTGTCAATAATAATTCCAATAAAAATAATAACCAGCATAATTGTCATAACCTGGTTAATATCAGCAAGGTCGCGCCCTACCATCAACGTGTAGCCAAGGCCTAGAGAGGCAGACATTACTTCGCCAGACATCAGCGCACGCCATGCAAATGACCATCCCTGCTTTAGCCCTGCGACGAAAGAAGGAAGGGCGGCCGGGAAAATAACGCGCAGGTACAATTTCCGTTGTGATACGCCCATTGTTTTTGCAGCTTTGATGTAAATAGGAGGCACGCTTTTAATGCCGCTTTCAACTGCCAGTGAAATACTAAATGCAGAACCCATAACAACAACAAAGATAATAGCGCTTTCCGCCAGCCCAAACCAGAGAATGGCAAAAGGAACCCAGCAGATACTTGGCAGTGTCTGGATACCTAAGATAAGGGGTTTTAAATTACGCGCAAGGTAATCAGAATTGACAATCAGGATGCCAAAAATTACGCCGATAATAATCGCAATGAAAAAACCAATCAGGACTCTTACCATACTGCTGCCAATCGCTGCCTGTAGCGTGCCGTTTGTAATTAGTGAAAGGATACTTTCCCAAACACCTGCAGGATGTGGGATTGCATAAGGCTTTGCCCATTCAAACCAATCAGTGGCAGCTACATAAAGAAGCTGCCAGAGGACAATCAGGCCTGCAAAGAAAACGATGCTTCCTGCTGCTTTTTTAATTTTCATTTTATTTTTCCTCCTCTTTGTCAAATTCTACTTCCATACTCTTTCTGGCGCTTAACTGTACTTGATCCAGAATCCGTTTACGGAGGGAGGTAAATTCGGTACCTTCAATATTTCTTGGCCGTTCCAGGTGGATTGGGATAATTTCTTTAATCCTGCCGGGATTTTCTGCCATTACAACAACACGGTCTGCAAAATAAATTGCCTCTTCTACACTGTGTGTAATGTACAAAATAGTTTTTCTGTTTTTCTCCCAGATTTCTTCCAATTCTGCACGGAGAATATTAATCGTCTGTTTATCCAGCGCTGAAAATGGCTCATCCATTAAAAGAAGTTTACTGTCTAAGGCAAGCGAACGGGCAAGCGCCGTCCGCTGTTTCATTCCGCCGGAAATCTGATGGATAGGGTAATCCCTATAATGCCAAAGCTGTACCATCCTCAGGTATTTTTCAGCGATTTCTAATTGCTCCTTTTTGGTATGCCCCGCAGCATCTAAGCCAAACATAACATTTTCAATTACATTTAGCCAGGGATAAAGGGCGGCCTCCTGGAACATGACAATCCGGTCAGGTCCAGGTCCTGTTACCTGCTGCCCGTCTAATATAATCTCACCAGAGGTTGGCACATCAAGCCCGGCAACCAGGTTTAAAAGAGTGGATTTCCCACAGCCGGATGGTCCTACAATACAGATAAACTCCCCCTTTTCCACTTCCAGGGAAATATCTTGTAATGTCTCTTTGTCGGTATTTGTAAACGTTTTATTAATCGAATTTAGTTTTAAAAACATCGTCTTCCTCCGGTACTTTATTGATAAAACCTTCATTTTTACTGATTTCTGCAAATTTCATAATAGCATCATTGCTTAATGTTTCTGATACTTTCATGCGGTTAAAAGCACTTTTAATTACTTCTTCATCCAATGCTTTTCCAGTAGTGCTTTCAATCTCAGTGTTGACAATTTTTTGTGATTCTTCTGCGTTTTCGTTGATATAAAGAGTTGCTTCTTCATGCGCTTTTAAAAAGTCAGCAACAATATCGGGATGCTCATCAATAAAGTCTTGGCTTGCAACGACAACTGCTGTTGGATATTCACCGCCTAAAAATACTTCATTATAATCAAGAAGTACTTCAGAACTTCCATTATTTTCAATTGTGGTTCCCCAAGGCTCAGGGACAAGCGCTGCATCTACGCTGCCATTATCCATTAAGTTCAGGATATCAGCGTTGGAGCTGGCATTTATTGTAACATCGCCTCCCTGGTCTGTGGTTTTTAAGCCATTTTCGGAGAGAAGGTTAAGCAGGCAAAGATGCTGAGTATTCCCAAGCTGTGGTACAGCTACTTTTTTCCCTGCAAGGTCTTTTACAGATTTAATGCCAGAATCCTTGCGGATTAATAATACGGCGCCTGCATTTGTTGTATTGGAAATGATTTTTACATCGCCATTTGATTTTACATTTGCACTAAGCGCAGGAACCGGACCAATATAACCAAGGTCAATTTCCCCGGCAAAGATAGCTTCCATTTCTGCAGGTCCTGCATTAAAGGATGTCCAGCTAACATTGCAGGTATCTTTCCAGCGTTCCTCTAATTTTCCCTGGTTTTTCATAACAAGCGCTTGTGTATGCGTAATATTTGGGAAATAAGCAATCCTGACGTCTGTTTTCCCCCCTTTGCCATCTTTTCCGCTGTTCTTTCCAGAATTGCCGCATGCGGACAAGGAAAAAAGCATTCCTAGGGTGAGAAGTAATACAGTAATTGATTTTGTAATCCGTTTCATAATAATCCTCCTGAATAAGAGCCATATGGCTTTGAATAGTATCAATTTATAATGAGTATACTATAAGAAATAGTATAGTATCTGCAAAATGTTGAAAACGTATTCAATGAGAATAATATAAAACTGATAAAAAAATGTCAAGTGAAATGTTTTAAAACAGGAAAGAAACTGAAAACGTTATCAGCTTTTTTAACCATGCGGCAGATCCTTTGCCCGTGGAAAAGGCGGATAGTTCCTAATGATAAGTAGATTCAGTGGCTATTAATTATTGGTAGGTTTTTGAAAATATTTCTTGCGTGAATGGCAATGCATAGGGATATAACACCTGAAAATAAAACAACAGCATATTCAAACCCTTCACAAATTTCAAACAGGATACCATATAACGCATTGCCTAATGGCTGTGCGCACATAGAGACAGTTAGGATGACAGCGATAACCTTCCCAATTAAATGTTGCGGGGTTTCTGCCTGGATAAAGGACATCATCTGTACTGTAAAAATCGTTGAAAATGCCATAATCGCAAAGCAACATGCAGTTATAACAATGTAGTTTACTATGCCGGAGGAAAATATGGCCAATGAAATAAAAATAGGAAACACACATACCGCACAAGATATTATCAGGTTTCCCGATTTTTGGATTGCCAGCTTTTTTGCAAAAACTCCAGCGCCAATACCGCCTGCCAATCCTCCTGCTGCCAAGGCCCCTTGTGCAAAACCATAGAGTGTGTTTGCCTGTGATGCATTTAAATCAAGTACTTCGGTGACCAAGTATGGCAATGCAACAATAATCATTGCAGAAAGGAATAGATTGATTCCGCAGATAACAAGAAGCGTTTTTCCAATCAATGGTTTTTCTTTTCGGATAAACCGAATGCTTTCTGCAAAGTCAGTTTTTGCGGTCTTTAGTATACTGCCATTTAAAACTTGCTTCTGGAATGGTATTTTAATGAATATTTCCATAACTGCCGATAAAGTAAAACATACTGTACAAACCCACAATACAGGTTTTAATCCATATGCGCTATATAAAATGCCTCCAAGTACAGGCCCTGTTAAGGAAGCAAAAGAGCTTATCATATTGATTATAGAATTTGCAGCCATAAAATTATCTTGATTTACCAATGCAGGGACACTTGCCTGCACTGATGGCTGATATGCGCCTGCAATCCCATAGAGAAGCATTAATGTAACCGTTAGGAGAAGAATGAGGTTCCCTTGGTTCATAAGCAAGGAAAATGATATGATAACTGCTGCTGTTAAGAAATCCAAAATTACCATAATATTTCTTTTATTTACCCTGTCTGCAATAATACCCCCAACCGGCGATAGCAGGATGGCAGGAATAAAGGCACATGCCGTAACCGTTCCATATAGCGTCGATGAACCTGTCAGGTTTAATAAGTATAATGGTAATGCAAATCTTATTGCAGCATTACCAAATAAAGATATAATCTGCCCAATAATGACTAACATGAAATCTTTTGAAAATAATTTTTGCTCCATTTTCTAGTCCTCCCTTTGTTTTAATTAAATACCGAATGTTGGTATGTATCTGGGTAAAAATTTTCTGCCCAATTTAGAGGGCAGTTTTAGTGTGAAGAAGGCTGCTTTTTGTCGGTTTAGAAAAATATGCTGTAAATATAGTGGTTGCCGACAAGAATTGCAAATAGGGCATTGCCACAGGCATTCCCTTTTTATCGTTTGCTTTTTTGGTAAATAGATGTCAGCTCTTGTAATCTTTCTAATATTTCCCCGTCGATTATATCTAGTCCGAAACTTTGCATCATCTGGTTAAATACCATAAACTTACGATAGGATTCTTCCACCGAACTGTTGAAGATCATAGGGTTCATCCAGATATTTGCCGCAAGCAGAATCAGTTCTGCCAATTGCTCTGGATAATTTGTTTCAATAGAACCATCTGAAATTCCCTGCTGAATAATCGGTAAAATGTAATTTGGCGCTACATTATCTATGGTATCATGCAAAAGGCTAAAAAGAAGTTTCGCATTATTATGGAAATCTGGCGCTACTGTAAAAATATCGTCCTGTACAGGCCGGTTGATGGATGCTTTAAAAATTGTTTTTAGCTTTTCTTTGCCGTTTAGATCAGTGCGGTCACGGATAACGGCAAGCATTTGATTAGATTCAGCCGTCATTCTGTCCGTTACAGCAAATAAAATATCTTCCTTTGATTTAAAATGATGATAGATAGCGCCTTTACTAAGCCCTCCCAGATTATCAATAATATCCTGGATGGAAGTATGTTCATATCCTTTTTCCATAAATAGGCGAAAAGCAACGGATAATATTAGATTGACGGTTTCCTCTGGGTGTTTATTTCTTGCCAATGCGGTTTTACCTCCTTTACATACCTGTGGTATGTATTTATCTTAACATACTATTGGTATGTTTGTCAAGGTACGAGGAATCGTTCGAGGCAGTAATAAAAGAAGCGTTACTATTCACAGCCAATCGTAGCCGGACTTAAGGAAATAAAAAATATCTTCC
>CAJUJR010000091.1 GCA_910586605.1 uncultured Lachnospiraceae bacterium
GGAAGATATTTTTTATTTCTTTAATTTGGTTACAATTGGCTGTGAATAGTAACGACTGCTGCTATGATCATAAAAAAATAATTCTTGCACTATATTGCCAATTATGGTACAATACCAAATTGTGATACGTTATTTTCCTTGCTCTCTTCTGTTAGGACAAAGTGTGTAGAAACACATCGTTTCCGGCGAATCACACGGAGACGTTGTCATGAAGGGGGCCAGAGACCAAAAGGAGGTACAGGCAACTATGAACAAATATGAGTTAGCGTTAGTTGTCAATGCTAAGATCGAAGAAGATGTGAGGTTAGCTACAGTGGACAAGGCAAAGGATTATGTTGCTAAGTTTGGCGGCAATGTCACAGAGGTTGAAGAGTGGGGCAAGAAGAAGCTTGCTTACGAGATTCAGCATATGAAGGAAGGATATTACTACTTCATTAAATTCGACGCTGAGGCAAATGTTCCAGGCAGTCTTGAACAGGCTGTCCGTATTATGGACAATGTCATCAGATTCTTATGCATTAGACAGGAAGCATAAGAAAGGTAGGTTTACTAATGAATAAGGTTATTTTAATGGGGCGTCTGACACGTGATCCGGAGATTCGGTATTCTTCAGGCGAGAGCCAGACGGCAATTGCAAGATATACTCTTGCAGTAGACCGCAGATTTAAACGCCAGGGTGATGATCAGACTGCAGATTTTATTAGCTGTACTGTATTTGGCAGAGGGGCTGAGTTTGCAGAGAACTATCTTCATCAGGGTACAAAAATTGTAGTAGTTGGGCGTATTCAGACCGGAAGCTACACAAATAAAGATGGGCAGCGTGTTTATACCACAGATGTAATTGTGGAGGAACAGGAATTTGCTGAAAGCAAGGCAGCCGCCGCAAGTAATGGCGGTGGATACCAGCAGGCAGCGCCATCCAGGCCAGAGCCAACACAGGCGGCCGGAGATGGATTTATGAATATTCCTGATGCCATCGACGAGGAGTTACCATTTAAAAGTTAGTGCTGCATATAAATGGTTTGATGTAGTAATCTGACAAGATTTAAGGAGGTTTCAAAATGGCATACAATAAAGGCGATAAAGACGGCGCTTCTTCAAGAAGAAGGCCAGTTCGCAGAAGAAAGAAAGTATGTGTGTTCTGTGCAGATAAAGAGCATGATTACATTGATTACAAGGATGTAAATAAGTTAAAGAGATATGTATCAGAAAGAGGTAAGATTCTTCCTAGAAGAATTACAGGAAATTGTGCAAAGCACCAGAGAGCTTTAACTGTAGCTGTAAAGCGTGCAAGGCATGTAGCAATTATGCCATATACAACAGATTAATCTTTTGATGCAAATTAGTGATTCGCGGTTTATTGCATGTTATAAAGAACAGCCGTGAATAGACGAATGCAAGATTTATAAAGCCATTCTATAGAAATATAGGATGGCTGTTTTATTAGATAAAATGAAAAAATCTATTGAAGAGAGAAGGAGAAGAATATGCCTTACAAAAAAGCAGTTACTTTTAGTTATGATGATGGGGTTGAGCAGGACAGGCGGTTAGTGGAAATCTTTAACTATTATAAGATGAAAGGTACTTTTAATCTGAATACAGGGATACAGTCAGAGGAAAGTAATTTTGATGCAGATGGAGTACATATTTGCCGAATGAACCAGGAAGGACTGGATGAATTGTACAAGGGACATGAGATTGCTGTCCATGGGCTGACTCATGCAGCGCCTGCGGGACTGTCAGAGAAGGAATTAGAGAAGGAATTTTTAACAGATGCCAAAAATATTGAGAGGCTTTATGGAAAATATCCAGTAGGCATGGCATATGCCTATGGCTCTGTGGATGATGCGGCAGCAAATTACTTGGCGAGTATTGGAATTCGGTATGGAAGAACAGTAGAAGCTACACATGGATTTGAACTACAGAAAGATTTGCTTCATTTTAAATCAACATGTCACCATGAGGATGAAAAATTATTTGAGCTTGCGGAAGAATTTTTGGATTTAAAAGCAACAGAAGATTCCCCAAAGCTTTTCTATATCTGGGGACATAGTTATGAATTTGAAGTGAACCAGAATTGGGAACGTATAGAAAAACTTTGTGATATGCTCTGTGGAAAAGATGATATTTTTTATGGCACAAATGCAGAGTGTCTTTTATAAAGTTTGGTTTATATAGAATAGAGTTTTTGCATGTTAAAGTGGGGAATGCTTGCGCATTCCCCTTTTATGCCTGATATTTTAATGCTGCGCCTATAAAACCTGCAAACAGCGGGTGCGGGCGGTTTGGCCTGGAATTAAATTCAGGGTGTGCTTGTGTTGCAATAAACCATGGATGGGATGGAATCTCACACATTTCAATTATGCGCCCATCTGGGGAAAGCCCAGAAAAGAGCATGCCATGTTTTTCCAAATCCTCACGGTAATAGTTATTTACCTCATAGCGGTGGCGGTGGCGTTCGGATATATTTTCTGTGCCATATAAACGGAAAGCAAGGGAATCCTTTTCTAAGACACATGGGTAAGCGCCAAGGCGTAATGTTCCGCCGATATCTTCTACCCCATCCTGGTCTGCCATCAGATGGATTACCGGGTGGGTTGTCTGTGGGTCAAGTTCAATGCTGTGTGCATCATTATAACCACAAATATGCCTTGCATATTCTACAATGGAAAGCTGCATTCCAAGGCAAAGCCCTAAAAATGGAATATTGTTTTCACGGGCATATCGTATTGCACATATCATGCCATCTGTCCCCCGGTCGCCAAAACCTCCTGGTACAAGAATGCCACTGACATCGCAAAGCATTTCCGATACGTTGTTTTTATTTAAGTCTTCAGAATCTATCCATTTGATAGTAACATTGCTTTTATGGGAAAGGCCGCCATGTTTTAAGGATTCTACTACACTGATATAGGCATCATGGAGGGAAGTATATTTCCCTACTAATGCAACAGTTACGTCTTTCTGAAGGTTTTTAAGGGTGTCAACCATTATCTGCCATTCCTTCATATCTGGTTCTGGACAGTCTAAGTGAAGGCATTCACAGGCAACATCGGCAAGATGTTCTTTTTCCATTGCAAGAGGCGCTTCATATAAGGTTTCAACATCCAGGTTCTGCATAACACATTTTGTAGGGACATTACAAAAAAGTGCGATTTTGTCTTTAATGCCTTCTTCAAGCGGGCGTTCTGTCCGGCACACAATGATATCTGGCTGGATTCCCATTCCTTGAAGCTCTTTTACGCTTGCCTGGGTTGGTTTTGTTTTCATCTCACCAGAAGCACCGAGATAAGGGATGAGGGTAACATGGATAATAATTGCATTTTCATGCCCTACATCATGCTGGAATTGGCGGATGGACTCTAAAAATGGCTGGCTTTCAATATCACCAACAGTTCCGCCTACTTCAATAATCGCGATTTGCGTTTCTTTGCAGCCGTCGTTGCGGTAAAATCTGTTTTTTATTTCATTTGTTATATGGGGGATAACTTGGACGGTACCTCCGCCAAAATCTCCGCGGCGTTCTTTGGAAAGTACGGTCCAGTATACTTTTCCGGTTGTAACGTTTGACTGCTTCGTCAAACGTTCATCAATAAATCTTTCATAATGCCCAAGGTCAAGGTCTGTTTCGGCGCCATCATCTGTTACGAAAACTTCCCCATGCTGTACCGGGTTCATAGTGCCAGGGTCAATATTAATATATGGGTCAAATTTCTGCATAGTAACACTGTATCCACGCATTTTCAGAAGCCTTCCAAGCGATGCAGCAGTGATCCCTTTTCCTAGCCCGGAAACGACTCCACCTGTGACAAAAACGTATTTGACAGCCATTTATTTATCCTCCTTGTAAATAGTTCCTTATTTTTTGTATAATGTTTGCGTTATAGTTTCTAAGCACAGTAATTTGCCATATATGGAAGTTATGGGCATGTACTAACGCTATAATAATATCTGATATGTTGAAATGCAAATAATGATACCATTATACCTCAAAAAGTATGTTATGTTCAATGGTAAATTCAATAAATATTTTTCTGGTTTGTGAAACCTGGCGGAGAAAAAGGAGTGTTAATAGGTAGAAGGGGGTGTGATAGGAATTTATAAAATATTAGTTACAACGAATCATATGGATGGAGAAAAGGGTGAAAGAAAAAAAGAAAAAAGGGTAAAATGCAAACACACATCTTTCATCCTTTGTGTTTGCGCCTCAAATGAAAATGCAGGCATTTTCGCTTGAGGCTTGGTGCAAAATATGGACGATGAAAAGATTATAGGGCTTCTTTTAAAAAGGGATGAAGAAGGCATTGTGCAAATGCAGAAAAAGTACAATAAATACTGTGGCGCAGTTGCAAGGCGGATTGTTGATAATTATGAGGATGCGGAAGAATGTGTAAATGATACGTGGTTTCGTGCATGGAATTCCATACCGCCGCACCAGCCTGAAAATCTTGCTGGTTATTTGGCGAAAATTGCAAGAAACCTGGCAATGAGCTGTTATAAAAAGCAGCATAGGAAAAAACGTGGAGGGGATAATGTAACGATGGCATTAGATGAATTATCTGACTGTGTTTCAGATGGAAAACGCGTTGAGGAGAGGATGGAACAGAGGGAATTAACAAATGCGATTGCAGTATTTTTGCGTGGGAAGGATGAATTGAAAAGAAATATTTTTATCCAACGTTATTTTTATCTGGTAGAAGTTAAGGAAATTGCCGCCCATTTCCAAATGAAGGAAAATACGGTGAAATCAATTTTATACCGTTTAAGGAAAGAACTTGGGAAATATTTACAGAAGGAGGGGATTTATATATGAGCCAGAAAAGGGAAAAAGAAGAAAAAATATTTGAGGCAATTGGTGATTTGCCTGAAGATATGGTTGCAGATGCAGCGAATTACTGGCTTTCAGAAAAAAAGCCCTGGTATATAGAAAAATGGCTTCTGGCAGGGAAAGGATTTGCCTGCGCTGTCTGTGCTGCATTGGTTATATTTTGGGTTGTGCCCTGGGCATATAAAAATTATGGGGGCGGGAACCAGATGAAAACAGAACAGCTTTTATCAGAGAAGAAAGAGTCGGGTTCAGTGAGTAATGAAGAATCTGAATTTGACTGTGCAGCAGATGAAAACATAATTGGAGAAATTTATTTGTGGTCTGAGGCGGGAAATACATTGGAAAATGCGGATACAGAGAAGAACGTGGACAGGAAGAAGGCAAGTGGTGAAAAAAGTAAGCAGGAAAAAGATTCTACAAGGAAAGATAAAAAAATAAAAGAAGGAAAAACAGTTCGCCTAAATGTTAAGAGTGTGCCAGATGGGAACCTTTCCGGGGGGAATATATCAGTTTTACCATTTCGGGTTGGGAAAAAAGATGATGGCATAACTTATACAATCCGTCCCGAAATATTAAAATGTTCGGTTTTTTCTGTTACAGGCAGCGTACAAGACAGAAAAGGAGATGCTAAAGCTGTGGATTGTATGGGGGGAGACAGAATTGAATTAAATACGCTTGAACAATGTGAACCAGGCTGGGAAAGAAATCCTGTACCAGAATGGGATGGAAAAAAAATTATTATTGTGGATATTGTTCATTTTACTGGGGAAAAAGAAGGGGAAAAATATGATTTTGGCAGGATAGTGATTGGGAAGAAAGGGGGAAATTACTATGGTGTATATCAGAAAAGGAATGGTTAGGAAAGTAGTAGCCGCTGTAGTGCTATCGCTTGGCCTCACAAGCTGTGGTAGCGCTGCTGTTAGTGAAGAAAAGGGACATTTGGAGGAGAAAGGTGCAACAGCGGGAAAAAATATAGGGGATGGAAATGCAATGGCAGTAGTTTCTGAAACACCAGAAGTTAACGAAGAGGCTTCTGAAAGCAGCAAAGAAAAAGAGGTAACAACAGATTCCTGCTTTACGGAAAGGCCGGTTAATGATATTCCGGTATTCGGTGTAGAAGAAAAAGATAAAGTCAGGGATTATCTTGCAGGTTTGCCAAATAGGAACCTGACTTATGAAGAGGCAGAGGAAAGGGGGCTTATTCGGCGTATTTGGCTGAATAGGGAAGAAGATAAAAAATACAGGGAAAAATTTGATAAGCAGTGGCTAGATTTTTATCAATTAGTTACAAGGGATGATTTAAAGTGGAATGCAGAGAAAGGGGAAGCTTACCATGATTTGGCTGTAGTGGAGGCAATTGTGATATTAAGTTATACAACAGAAGGAGATCCAATTTATGAGTATCTGTCCTGTATCAATGGCGAATATTATTTTTATTCTGACAGTAGTAAGGATGAGTATGGCGGCGGTTATTATGACGGCAGTTATAAAGATATCCGTGTGGTTCATGAAAAGGATTCAGAAGGTAATGAGTATAGCAGATTCTATTTGGTAAATAATAAAAAAATAACAGAGGAAAAGATAAAGAAAATAATTGCCTCGGAGGATGGGTATAATGTGGAAAAGATAACAGAGGTATACTCTTTAAATTATTTTTTTGGTAAAAAATGATAAATTTTCATATTTATTTCTAAAAGGTTGCTGCGATTAGTGGCAACCTTTTAGAAAGTTCACAAATTCTTTCTAATTCAGTGTGTTGCTTTTTTATCTACTTAGATTTATACTTAAGTATTGTAATGTAGAAATATTGATATAGAATAAATCTTATAATAATAGAAAGAAGGCAGGCAAGGAGGATAGAAGTTGGAAAATAACAATCGAAACCAGGATAAGAACAAAAAGAATAACTGGACAGGGGTTATCATTTGTCTTGCTGTTGCGCTGGGGACCTTTTTGGTCTTTTCATTGATGAACAGCCAAGTCAAGAATGCTACAAATAAGGAAATCACATATGACCAGTTTTTGCAGATGTTAGCAGATGGCAATGTTAAGTCTGTGACGATTAAATCAAATGAGCTCGAAATTGAGCCGGTGGCACAGGTAAATTCTCTTTATGATATATCTTATTATACTGGGCTGATTACAATGGATTCACAGCTTGTAGGAAGGCTAGAGACGGCTGGTGTACAGTTTAGCAGGGATACATCTGATAGCGGTTCCAGCGCAGGGTATGTATTGCTCACCACGCTTTTTCCGATTTTGCTTTTATGGGGCGGGTTGTTTTTTATATTCCGTACTATGACAAAAAATTCTGGCGGGATGATGGGAGTGGGGAAGAGTACCGCAAAGATGTATGTCCAAAAAGAAACGGGTGTTTTGTTTAAAGATGTTGCCGGACAGGAAGAGGCGATGGACTCTTTAAATGAATTGGTTGATTTTTTGCATAATCCTGGGAAATATACAGCGATTGGTGCAAAACTTCCGAAAGGGGCGCTTCTTGTAGGACCTCCGGGAACTGGTAAAACCTTGCTTGCGAAGGCAGTTGCAGGGGAGGCGGGGGTTCCGTTTTTCTCCTTGTCAGGATCTGATTTTGTAGAGATGTTTGTTGGCGTTGGGGCTTCCCGTGTAAGGGATTTATTTAAACAGGCGCAACAGATGGCGCCATGTATTATATTTATTGATGAAATTGATGCTATAGGAAAGAGCCGTGACAGCCGTTATGGCGGAGGAAATGATGAAAGGGAACAGACACTGAACCAGCTTCTTTCAGAAATGGATGGTTTTGACAGTTCTAAGGGGCTTGTTATTTTAGGGGCTACAAACCGGCCAGAGGTATTGGATCATGCATTGCTTAGGCCAGGGCGTTTTGATAGGAGGATTATAGTAGAAAAGCCAGATTTAAAAGGGCGTGTTGATATTTTAAAGGTACATGCCAAAGATGTTATGATGGATGAATCGGTGGATTTTGATGCCATTGCTCTGGCAACAAGCGGCGCAGTTGGAGCCGATCTTGCCAATATGATTAATGAGGCGGCTATTATGGCAGTCAGGAGCGGAAGGAAAGCAGTAAGCCAGAGAGACCTTTTTGAAGCAGTTGAAGTAGTGATTGCAGGTAAGGAAAAGAAAGACCGCATCTTGGGGAAAGAAGAAAAGAGGATTGTTGCTTACCATGAGGTAGGCCATGCCCTGGTAACGGCGCTTCAAAAGGATGCAGAGCCTGTGCAGAAGATTACGATTGTCCCAAGGACAATGGGCTCCCTTGGATATGTCATGCAGGTGCCGGAAGAAGAGAAATATTTGATGAGCAAGGAAGAAATCTTGACGCGTATCATTACTTTGTATGGCGGGCGTGCTGCAGAGGAATTGGTTTTTGCTTCCATTACGACAGGCGCGTCAAATGATATTGAAAAAGCTACCTCCTTGGCACGCTCTATGGTGACACAATATGGCATGACAGAGAAGTTTGGCCTGATTGGGCTGGAATCTGTAGAGAATAAATATCTGGATGGGCGTACTGTCTTGAACTGTGGAGATGCGACAGAGGCAGAAATAGACCAGGAAGTCATGAAAATCCTGAAAGAATGTTACCAGAAAGCAGTAGATTTACTGTCAGGAAGCCGTGACGTACTGGATAAGCTTGCAGAATATTTGATTGAGCATGAAACAATTACTGGTAAGGAGTTTATGAAGATTTTCCGTAAAGTAAAAGGGATAGAAGAGCCGGAAGGCGATAATTATGACGCACTGATACTGGATATTGATGGGACATTAGTGAATTCCCAGAAAGTTGTGCCTGAAGCAACAAGGGAGGCAATTATTGAAATTCAGAGACGTGGGAAAACAGTTGCGATAGCTTCTGGGCGTTCAATATCAGGAATCCGCCGCACTGCCGCTAATGTTTTACTGGAAGAGTTTGGCGGCTATGTAATAGCTTATAATGGCACAACAGTAGTGAATTGTAAAACAGGAGAATGTATTTATAACCAAGTGATTTCTAAGGAAATGATTGCGCCGGTGTATGAAGCCGCAAAGGAGGCAAAGGTTGGGATTCTTGTTTACAATGACCAGCAAAAAGAGCTTGTATCAGGGAATGGCGTGGATAAATATATTGAATCTGACGCAAAAGCTTGTGAAATTGCAATTCGTGAAACAAAGCATTTTGTACAAGATATTAATTTCCCAATTAATAAATTCCTTTTGACGGGTGAACCAGAATATATGCGTGAAGTGGAAAAAAGGATGCAGGAAAAATTTGGTGACAGGCTGAATGTATTCCGTTCTGACCCATTTTATGTAGAACTGCTTCCAAAGTTTGTAGATAAGGGAGTTGCTGTCGACAAATTGATAAAGCATCTGGATATTAAGAAGGATAAAGTGATTTGTGTTGGAGACAGCTATAATGATTTGCCGATGCTGCGGCGTGTAGGGCTGGGCGTGGCAATGGGCAATGCACAGAAGGAAGTGAAGGAAGCTGCAGACTTTATTACCGACAGCAATGATGAAGATGGTATTGTAAAGGTAATTAAGAAGTTTATGACAGAAAAAGCAGGAGAGGATAAATAATCATTTATCTTCTTTTGTAGGGGAACAGAGAGATAAGGATGAAAAAGAAACCCCTGTATTGCCAGATCAAATTGAATATTATTTGATGAAAACTGGATGAAGGCGTCTTTAGATGGAGAGGATATGCTTTGGCAGGAACAAGAAAGCCAATCTGGAAGGCGGGAATTTGTTAAGGCGGCACTAGAGAACGGGGAATACCAGAAAGTAAAGCTGCCATATTCTGAAAAAAGCGAGGCTTCTAAGCATATTGTTTTTGCAAATAAAATCACAAATGATTATGCGGGCCAGGTAATTAATTTTACTACCCAAAATGCAGATGTGTGCGTTTTTCTAGATGGTGATGTTATTTATCAATATATCGAGACGTGGGATAAGTTAGTGATTGGGGTAGTGGGAAATAATATTGCTGATATTGGATGTTGCTTGCTAATTATAATAATGGCAATTATTATGTTTGTACTGGCAATTATCCGGCGATATACATGCCAGCCATTACGAGGGGAATTTTTTTTGGGTCTGGCTGGGCTGGTAGCAGGAATCTACTGTTTTATTGGGACAGATACTTTAAGTATATTTTATGATGTCCAAGAAGTATATGGGATGCAGGAATATTTAGTATTGTTGCTGCCGCTGTTTTTGTCGATCTATCTGGAGAAGAACCTGCATATCATCTATCCACGCCGTTTTTCAGTATTGTTGTATTTCGTAAGTATAAATGCCGTGGTGCAGATATTGTTGCAAATGGCAGGCATACGGTATCTGGAAGATATGGTGAATATCTCGGCGGGTGTAATAGTGGTAGTTTGTTTGGTTGCCATTGTCAGCTTGATACAATTTGATTATAAAAATAAGCGTTTTCAGACCATGCTGTCCGTTCTAGCAATGCTTGTGCTTTTATCTGGCGGGATTGCAAATATAATTATCAATACTATATTTAAGAGCATTCATGTTAATATAGCAGGGCAATATAGTATGACTGTTTTTAGTATCATGATGGCTGTAATACATATTTTACAGCTTTCAAAGGAATACAGGGCAAATGCAGAAGAAAGGGTGAAAGTAGCCGAGCAGCAGAATTGTTTGCTGATACAGGCGAAAAAGGATGCAGATGCAGCAAGGCACGATGCTTTAGCTGCAAATGAGGAAAAAGGGAAATTCCTAGCGCGCATGTCCCATGAGATCCGTACGCCAATTAATGCAGTACTTGGCATGGATGAGATGATTCTGCGCGAATCAAAAGAACGGAATATTAAAGAATATGCTATGGATATCCATATGGCTGGGCAGACGCTTTTATCATTAATTAACGACATACTTGATTTTTCTAAGATTGATTCTGGTAAAATGGAAATTGTGTCAGTAGAGTATGATAAAACATTTTAGAGGAACCATCTTTTAAGAAACGGATTTTAGTTGTTGATGATAATGGTACAGTGCTTCGGACGATGAAAGCAATGCTGGAAGAGGATTATGAAGTGGCGGGGGCTATTTCTGGGGTACAGGCAACGACTTTCATTGGGAAAAAACGGCCAGATTTGATTCTGCTGGATTACGAGATGCCGGTTTGTGATGGAAAGATGACGCTTGAAATGATAAGGGCAGATGAAGATATGAAAGACATACCAGTTATTTTCCTGACAGCCGTTAATGATAAGGCTAACATTGAAGCGGTACTGAAATTAAAGCCAGCCGGTTACTTTTTGAAGCCTGTGGTGAAAGACCGTCTGTTTGCAGAAATTGAAAAAGTATTAGAGCGTGTTTGAAAATTAAATATTGCACAAATATACTGCCCCTGGCAATTCCAACATTTTACCAATGGCAGCCCGCTTGCGCTTGGATGGGAAACGCAGTGGTGCATAAAGCCTTAAAAAACAAGGCTTAAGCGCCAGCGCTCCCATACAGTTGCCATATGGTAAATTTTGGAATTTGCCAGAGTAATATAATTTTGTGCAATTTGACGGTTTAAAAGCAATTTTCAAACACGCACTAGTACTCCATCCGGGCAGAAATTACAGTTTTGTTTTGGCAGGCACTGGTGCC
>CAJUJR010000092.1 GCA_910586605.1 uncultured Lachnospiraceae bacterium
AAGATATTTTTTATTTCCTTAAATTTAGCTACGATTGGCTGTGAATAGTAACTAGTAAATGCTGCTGCCCTGGAGCAACTAATCTTTTCCATTGCTTTGAAAACCAAGTTATGTTATACTTTCCAGATAACCAGCCTGTGGTGCACCAGCGAAACTTTTTGATATTACAAGCAGAAAAACAGGCAAGCATTTAGAGAAAGGAATGTATGGTTTGGTAGAATGCACTCTGGCATTTACTGCCATACAGGGATGAAAATGAAAATATCAGTTGCAGGTACAGGATATGTAGGTTTAGTTGCAGGCGTATGTTTTGCCGAGATGGGGCATGACGTTACCTGCGTGGATGTAGATGAAAAAAAGATAGAACTTATGAAATCAGGCGTATCCCCAATTTACGAAGCTGATTTGGAAAGCCTGATGCAAAAAAATTATGCTGCCGGAAACCTTCATTATACAACAGATTACCAGTTAGCATACCGTGATGCCGAGGTGATTTTTATTGGCGTAGGGACGCCAGAGCAGCCAGACGGTTCTGCAAACCTTTCATACATAGCAGGAGTTTCCAGGCAAATTGCTGAAACGATAGAACGTGACTGCCTTGTTGTTGTAAAATCCACCGTCCCTATTGGGACAAATGACAAAGTAGAACAGTTTATCCATGATTTCCTAATTCATGATGTTCATGTAGAAGTGGCGTCAAATCCAGAATTTTTAGCACAGGGGACAGCAGTACATGATACGCTTCACGCTGCCCGCATTATTATTGGGACAGAATCAGAATGGGCAGAAAATATATTGCGTGAAGTTTATCAAAATTTTGAACCACCGGTTGTATCTGTAAACCGCCGTTCTGCTGAAATGATTAAATATGCTTCCAATGATTTCCTGGCGCTGAAAATATCTTATATGAATGATATCGCTAACCTTTGTGAACTGGTTGGCGCAGATATTGAAGACGTCGCACAGGGAATGTCATATGACAGGAGGATTGGAGACCGATTTTTAAATGCCGGCATTGGGTATGGCGGCTCCTGCTTCCCAAAAGATACAAAGGCTTTAAAATATCTGGCAGCACAGCATGGATATAGGCTCCGCACGGTGGAGGCCGCTGTTGATGTTAATTTAGAGCAAAAAACAAAATTATTTAAAAAAGCATCCGAACGTATGATTACCTTCCAGGGATTAAAGGTAGCTGTTTTAGGTTTAACTTTTAAATCAGGGACAGACGATTTAAGAGAGGCTCCTTCTTTAGATAATGTAAAATTATTGTTGGAGGCAGGTTCCGATATTTCTGCATACGACCCAATCGGGGAAGATAATTTTAGGAAAATATATCCAGATGGCGAAAACCTCCATGGCACGGTACATTATGCCAAATCAGCGCAGGAAGCTTTGCAGGGAGCACATATCTGTTTTGTATTTACCGAATGGAGAGAGATAAAGGAAGTAAAACCAGAAGAATTTAAAAAACTTATGCATACTGCGCTTGTGTATGACGGACGGAACTTATACGATATACATAAAATGAAAGATGCAGGAGTGGAATATTACAGTATCGGACGATAAAAAGGGGAATGCAAGCGCATTCCCCTAGCAAAAAAGCCAAAGGCTTTTTTGTTGGTGTACCACTATGTTACAGCATAATTTCCTATTAAAGATAAAAAGGGGAATGCAAGCGCATTCCCCTTTTTATCAGTCATCTTCCGATGCAAAGTATTCCATAAAAGCCTCTGAAACTTCCAAAAGCTCTTCTTCATCTGATATGCCACAATATTGTGGATTGCCCTCTTCATCTTCAGAATAGATTAAAATAATAAGCTGGTCATCTGGAAACTGTTCTGTACCTTCAATTGGAAGGACAGCAATATATTCTTTTTCTTCATCCTCTATTTCCATTGATGCCATTACCTGGACTTCTACTGTATTGCCATCATCATCAGTAAGGGTAATTGCTGTAATTTCCCCCTCTTCATTTTCAAAAAAAAGATCTTTATTCCTATCGTTCATTTGCCTCTCCTCATAGCTTTTTATTCTCGCGTACGCAATGAGCCAAACACGAGCATGTTTGCGGCAGGAATATTAACGCATATAAATATTTCCCTGCCACAGCATATAAAGGATTTTAGCATTTTGGTGCATATCTGTCAAACTTAGGAACTGTTAAAAAATTACTTGTGACAAGAACGCCGTATAAATGTCCAGCTACAAAGAAGAAAATCGCAGGCATAGTGGGCTATGTCAAGATTTTCTGATGTCGTAGATGGACATTTAGACAAGTGATTGTCATGAGTAATTTATTAACAGTTCCTTATTGTTTATGTACAACAGAAAGCGCTGTAAAACGCGACCATTCTTTTGATTCTGCTGGGTTTACTGCGTAAAAACCAATCATTACGCCTGTAAAACCGCTTGCCACTTCTGTAGACAAATAACGCGTATACGCATCAGATAAATGGATTTTTTCAATTCCATTTACCAGATAAAAATGATACTGCTCTGCCTCTGCTATAACTTCAAAGGTTACTTTTTCAGCATCACAGATAACCTGCTTGCTTTCCTGGCTGACACATTCAATTGTCTGGCGGACAAAAACAGTGGTTCTTCCTGTCCCATCAGGCCTTGCTCCAATCTCATAATGATGCAGTTCATCCATATAGAAAGAAATGCCACATTCCTGCTGCCCACATTCCACATCACAGCACAAGGTAATGTCAAATTCTGTCTGCCGGATGGCGGCAAACGTAGGGGAAGCCGTTTCATCCAATGTAATTTTTGTCCCGCAAAGTTCCAGTGCATTATCTGAAAAACGGTAGTTCTTATTTTCTGGAATCCTTAAGAAACACCAGTCTAATTTTGTATCTAGGTTTTCAAATGTTTTTTCATAGGAAAGCTCCTGCTCTTTAAAAACAACATTATCTGGAAGCTCAAATTCTAGCTGGCAAGTCCCATCTGTCCCCATCGTAAACCAGCCGTCTTCTTGCCAGTAAAGAGGAACCAGGCAGGCTTCACGCCCAAGATGATGGAACGTATGCCATTTATGGATTTGGCGGAAAGCAAGATGCATAAACCACCAATTCCCATTTGCATCTTCAACAATATCACCATGCCCCGCGGCCTGGAGCTGATAACCTCCAAGATTCCGGTTTGTCAGCACCGGGTTGTTTGGATAGGATTCATATGGCCCCCAGATAGCCTTACTCCGGGCATAATTTGCCATATGGCCATACTCTGTCCCACCTTCTGCCTCTACCAGATAATAATATTCTCCAAAACGGTACAGATGCGGGGATTCCAGATATCTTCCGCCAGTACCATGCCATAATACTTTACTTGGCGTAAGCATTTTTCCAGTTTCAATGTCAATTTCGCTCATCTGGATACAGCCAACGCCTTTCTCATCACTTCCATTGCTGATAAAATATGTTTTTCCATCTTCAAAAAATAAAGATGGGTCGATTCCATCCTGTTCTACAAGTATCGGTTCTGACCATTCTCCATATATATCATCTGTATAAACATAAAAATTCTGCGGAATACTGTCATTGGTTGTAACCATATAAAAACGCCCATTATGGCAGCGGATTGTCGGAGCGAATACTCCTCCGGAACTACGAATACCACTTAATTCAATTTGGGATGGCCTTGTCAAGCAATGGCCAATCTGCTTCCAGTTTACCATGTCATCGCTTTCAAAAACCGGAACCCCTGGAAAATACTGAAAAGTACTGCATACCATATAATACTTGTCCTGATAACGGCATACGCTTGGATCAGGATACATTCCCCTTAAAACAGGATTTTGATATTTCATAATTTGCACCAAGCCTCAAGCGAAAATGCTTGCATATTCATTTGAGGCGCAAACACAAAGGGTAAAAAATGTGTGTTTGCATATTATCCTTTCCTCTTTTTTCTTTTACCCTTTCTCTCCATTACCAGGGCATATTAGCAAAACTGCCACAATCTGGTATCTTCATACTATTATAACTTTATAGGCTAAATATAGCATGTATAAGTAACGATTACTATAAAAAATATGACATATTCTAGCACAAAACGGACAGGATGTGGTTATTTTTGTTTAAAATGCTATTGTAATTTTCACAGAATATGGTATAGTGAGCAGTAATATTTTTTTGTCAAAGCGCCATTATTCATTACTTACACGGCCATTCTAAACATCATGCAGAAAGGAGAAGTTATGGGCAAATATATTGGAAGCAGGCAGTTTTATAAAAAGCTTCTCTGGCTTACCGTACCAATTATGATACAAAATGCCATCACAAATTTTGTAGGTTTTTTGGATAATATCATGGTTGGGCGGCTTGGCACAGAACAGATGTCCGGGGTAGCAATTGTGAACCAATTTGTTTTTGTATTTAATTTATTCATCTTCGGAGGGTTATCCGGCGCCGGGATTTTTGGGGCGCAATTTTATGGAAGCCGGGACTATAAAGGAATCCGTGATACTTTCCGTTTTAAGATAATTACAGGAATTATTGTTTCTGCACTGACATTTTTGATCTTACTTGGCTTTGGGCAGAATTTGATTCAGATGTTCCTTACCTCTTCTGATGGAGGCGATTCTGCGGCAACCTTTCGGTATGGAATGTCCTATCTGCATATTATCCTGCTGGAAATTATTCCATTTGTAATTGTGCAGATTTATGCCAGTACCCTCCGTGAAACCGGGGAAACAGTAATCCCAATGGCAGCCGGGGTCGCTGCAGTCATTATAAACCTTGCGTTAAATTATATCCTGATTTTTGGAAAATTTGGGGCGCCAATGCTCGGAGTAGCAGGCGCAGCGATTGCAACCGTAATTTCCAGGGTTGCCGAATGCTGTATTGTAGCGGGATGGACACATCTCCATAAGCAAAAGAACCCATTTATTGCCGGGGCGTACCGTACCTTAAAAGTTCCGGCCGCCCTTACAAAGCAAATTTTAATAAAGGGCACGCCTTTAATGCTAAACGAAGTTTTGTGGGCAGGCGGAATGGCAATGATTAACCAGTGTTTTTCCATACGCGGCTTGTCTGTCGTTGCAGCGCTTAATATAACCAGCACAATTGCCAATTTGTTCAATGTAATTTTCATTGCTATGGGAAGCTGTGTTTCTATTTTAGTTGGACAGCACCTGGGGGCAAATGAATTCCAGGAAGCAAAAGACACCGCGGCAAAAGTTATAACATTCTCTGTACTTGTTACAGTGATTACCAGCACTGTCTTATACCTGGTTTCGGGATTTTTCCCACAACTGTACAATACATCACAGGGAATCCGGCTTCTGGCGGGCAGGATGATATGTATAAATGCGGTTGTAATGCCATTGCAGGCATTTCTGCATTCCGCCTATTTTACAATACGTTCTGGCGGGCGGACATGGATTACTTTTATGTTTGACAGCGCTTATACATGGTGCGTTGCAATTCCGTTTGCATATTGCATTGTCCATTTTACTGCTTTAGAAATCCTTCCAGTATACGCAATGTATTGCAGCTTGGATATTATAAAGGCCATTGTCGGGTTTATTTTGTTAAAAAAAGGAATTTGGGTAAGAAATATCGTAGAAAATCCGTGTTAATAAAAAGGGGGAATGCCCGCGCATCCCCCTAATATCCCACTATTACAGCAAATTGCCTGTACCAGCTACTGAATAGAAAGCACTTTATAATCCTGGTCTTCTACTGCTTTTTGCAGGGTGCTGTCCGCAATTTCTGCGTTTAATGTAACAACAGCAGTACCAGATTCATGGCTTACATTGGCGCTTTCTACCTCTGATAATGCTTCAAGGCATTTCTGCACTCTTGCCTCGCAATGCCCACACATCATGCCTTCAATTTTTAATGTTTTTTCCATAGTTACCTCCTGTTTTTGCTTTGCTTTGATTTTCTTGTCTCTTTTTGTACTATGCATATTGAACCAGTTCAGCCGAAGGGCGTTTGTTACCACACAAAAGCTGGAAAGGCTCATTGCTGCTGCCCCAAACATTGGATTTAACTTCCATCCAAGCAGCGGATACCAGACGCCTGCTGCAAGAGGGATTCCAATTACATTATAGAAAAATGCCCAGAAAAGATTTTCATGGATATTTTTTAGGGTTGCACGGCTTAGCCGTATTGCCGCCGGGACGTCACTCAAACGGCTTTTCATCAATACCACGTCAGCGGCATCAATTGCGATATCGGTCCCAGCCCCAATTGCAATGCCGGTATCTGCCCTTGTCAATGCAGGGGCATCATTGATGCCATCCCCAACCATTGCTGTTTTTCCACGTTTTTTCAGGGCACGGATAACATTTTCTTTTCCATCTGGCAAAACTCCGGCAATCACCTCATCCACCCCTGCCTGTTTACCAATTGCATTAGCAGTCCGTTCATTGTCCCCTGTCAGCATAACAACATGGATTCCCATATTCTGTAATTCGTGTACCGCCTGTGGGCTATCTTCCTTAATTACATCTGCAACCGCAATCATCCCTACCAAAAAACTATTTTTGCTGAAAAAGAGGGGCGTTTTCCCTTCCTGTGCCAGGTCAGAGGCTTTTTGGCGGATAGAATCACCCACTTTGGCCTTCTGCTCTATAAATTTCAAATTCCCCCCACAAAGAATTTCGTTTCCAAGCATCCCAGAAAGGCCATTCCCAGGGAAAACCTGAAAATTGGTAATCTCCTCGCTCTTTTCCATCTGCCGCTCTTTTGCAAGGCTAAGGATTGCCCGCGCCAGAGGATGTTCGCTCCTTTGTTCCAACATATAAGCTAGGGAAAGAAGTTCTGCTTCACCTATCCCTTCTGCCGGAATAATATCTGTAACTTTGGGTTCCCCATTTGTTATTGTCCCTGTCTTATCTAGCACAACCACCTGTACTTTGCCTGTCTCTTCCATAGAAACAGCAGTTTTAAACATTATGCCGTTTTTCGCCCCCATTCCATTCCCTACCATAATCGCGACCGGAGTTGCAAGCCCAAGCGCACATGGGCAGCTAATCACAAGGACTGAAATCCCACGTGCCAACGCAAAGCCAATTGCCTGCCCTGCAAACAGCCAAGCAGCAATGGTAATAATAGCAATTGCAATAACTGTGGGCACAAATACCCCTGAAACTTTATCAGCAATTTTTGCGATAGGAGCTTTTGTTGCTGCGGCATCACTTACCATCTGGATAATCTGCGAAAGCGTCGTATCTTCCCCAACTCTTGTGGCTTCACAGCGCAAAAAACCAGACTGGTTTAACGTTGCTGCCGAAACACTATCACCAGCAGCTTTATCAACAGGAATACTTTCCCCAGTCAGGGCAGATTCATTAACTGCGCTGCTTCCTTCCAATACTATGCCGTCCACTGGGATATTTTCCCCAGGACGGACTACAAAAATATCTTTCGTCCTCACTTCCGCAATTGGAATCTCTGTTTCCTGCCCATTCCTTTCTACCATAGCAGTTTTCGGGGCAAGCTTCATCAGCCCCTTTAATGCATCAGTCGTCCTTCCTTTAGAATGTGCCTCCAGCATTTTCCCAACTGTAATAAGCGCCAAAATCATCGCGGCAGATTCAAAATAAAACTCATGCATATACCCCATAACTGCATGGGAATCATTGCGAAGCTGCGCGTCTGTCATAGCAAATAATGCATATGTGCTGTATATATAGGAAGCCCCCGCCCCTAAAGCAACCAAAGCATCCATATTAGGCGCCCGGTGCAGCAGGCTTTTAAAGCCATTGACAAAAAATTTCTGGTTTATAACCATAATGCCAGTTGTCAGAAGAAGCTGAACCAGCCCCATTGCAATATGGTTATTATCTAATATAGAAGGAGCCGGCCAATTCCACATCATATGCCCCATCGAAAAATACATCAGCGGAATCAAAAGGCAAAGCGAAGCAACCAAACGTTTTTTCAATACAGGCGTTTCCTTATCTTCCAGAAAATTCTCCCTATCAACCGCTGTATCGCTTTGGCTTTTAGAAGATGACTTTGGAGAAGCCCCATAACCTGCATCCTCAACCGCCGCAATAATAGCATCAGCAGCAGCCGTTCCCTCTACCCCCATAGAATTTGTTAACAGGCTGACAGAACATGCTGTAACCCCTGCAACTTTAGATACGGCTTTTTCAACCCGGCTGCTGCAGGCGGCACAGCTCATGCCTGTAACAGTATATTGTTCCATAGTGCTTCCTCCTTTTCATTATTTCATCAGTTTTTGCAGCGTCGCGACAAGTTCGTCTATCGTTTCTGTTTTATCCTCCTGTATGTCATTTACTACACATGTCCTTATGTGTTCCGCAAGCAAAACTTTATTAAAACTGTTTAATGCGGCGTTAATTGCAGAAACCTGAACTAAAATCTCTGGACAGTATGCATCGTTTTCGAGCATCTTTTTCACGCCGCGCACCTGCCCTTCAATCCGGCTTAAACGGTTTTGCAGGTCTTTATATTCTTTTTCAGAACGCTTTTTTATCCGTTTGCAGCAATTATCGTTTTCTATCATAGTATTCCTTATTTCTCCTTTAAGCATGTAATCCCTTTTTTCCAAGTATAGCCAAACACCACGAAAGTAATATCATTCACATTATATACCCTATGGGGGTATATTGCAAGCCTTTCTTGACAAATAAGGTATAATAATGGAAGGAAAGGTTATCTGAATAGATAGAAAGGAACAGAAAAATGAAATATAATTATTTAATCGTTGGCGCCGGGTTGTTTGGGGCAGTGTTTGCCCATGAAATGACAAAGAAAGGTAAAAAGTGTCTTGTCCTTGACAAAAGGGATCATGTTGCAGGAAATATTTATTGTGAAAATATTGAGGGAATCCATGTGCATAAATATGGGGCACATATTTTCCATACATCGGATAAGAAAATATGGGAATATATAAATCAGTTTGCAGAATTTAATAATTTTATCAACTCCCCAATGGCAGTATACAAAAATGAGTTGTATAATATGCCATTTAATATGAATACATTTAGTAAGATGTGGGGAATCAAAACACCACAGGAAGCAAAAGATATTATTGCAAAACAAATTGCAGAACTTGGTATCACAGAGCCGGCAAACCTGGAAGAACAGGCGCTTTCCCTCGTTGGGCGGGATGTATACGAAAAACTGGTAAAAGGTTATACAGAAAAACAATGGGGAAGGGAATGCAAAGAACTTCCAGCTTTTATTATCAAACGGCTTCCACTCCGCTTTGTTTATGACAATAACTATTTTAATGACAGGTATCAAGGGATTCCAATTGGAGGTTATACAAAAATCGTAGAAAAACTGCTGGAAGGTTCTGATGTGCTGTTAAGTACCGATTACTTTGATTACAGGGAAGAACATCCCGATATTGCTGAAAAAACGGTTTACACCGGGATGCTGGACCGCTATTTTAACTACCGGCATGGCGTTTTAGAATACCGCTCTGTACGTTTTGAACAGGAATTGCTTCCAATAGAAAATTACCAGGGAAATGCGGTCGTCAACTATACAGAGCGTGAAATCCCTTACACCCGTATTATTGAGCATAAACACTTTGAATTTGGGACACAGCCTGTAACCGTAATCTCACGGGAATATCCAAGCGAATGGAAAAAAGGGGACGAGCCATATTATCCGGTAAATAATGAAAAAAATGAAACCCTTGTTGCAAAGTACAAAGAAGCAGCAGAAAACGAGACGAACGTTATTTTTGGCGGACGTCTGGGTGAATACCGTTATTATGATATGGATAAGGTAGTAGGTGCAGCGCTGCAGGCAGTTAAAAAAGAATTGTCTTAACCGCTTTTTTCTTAAAACCAAAAACGCAGGCATAAAATTTCCGCCCCCTAGATTGTGTTTGGAAATTGGAAACCTGCACAGAAATGAGGATTTTTTATGAAATATATAAAACAATTTACGCTGATTCTCACAATTTCTTTTATCGGCGAACTGTTAAAAGAAATTGTGCCATTTCCAATACCAGCAAGCATTTATGGGATGGTTCTGTTATTCTTATGCCTTGAAACAGGCATTATCCGCCTGCCCTCTGTAGAAGAAACAGCAAAATACCTGATTGAAATCATGCCATTAATGTTTATTCCCGCAGGAGTCGGGCTATTGGAATCCTGGGGCATACTTTACCCGATTTTGGCAAAAACCGCTATTATAATTATTATTTCTACAATTATAGTAATGGCAGTTTCTGGAAAAGTGACACAGGGTGTAATTCGCTGTTATGGACATAAAAAGACATTGGAGGCAGACAATAATGAATGATATTTTACTAAACTCCCTGTTTTTTGGGGTCATGGTTAGCTTTGCCACATATGAGGCCGGCATATTTATCAGAAAAAAATGCGGGCTTGCCATATTCAATCCACTTCTTTTTTCTATTGTAGCCCTTATTTTGATTTTATCCGTATTTAATATTGATTACAAAACATATCATGAAGGCGCAAAATATTTAAGTTATCTCCTGACGCCGGCAACGGTATGCCTTGCAGTACCATTATATGAACAATTTGAGCTGCTAAAAAAGAATGTACGTGCAATCCTTGCCGGCATTTTTTCCGGGGTCATTACAAGCGCTGTCTGTGTACTGGCTTTATCTATATTGTTCGGGTTAAGCCATAAAGAATATGTGACATTGCTCCCAAAGTCTATCACCACTGCAATCGGAATGGGAGTTTCCCAAGAGCTTGGCGGAATTGTTACCATAACCGTTGCTGTAATTATAATTACCGGGGTCTTTGGAAATATTACCGCAGATATTGTCTGTAAACTCTTTAAAATAGAAGAGCCAATTGCTAAAGGGATTGCAATCGGTTCTTCTGCCCATGCGGTAGGGACTGCAAAAGCAATGGAATTAGGGGAAATTGAAGGGGCGATGAGCAGCTTAAGCATTGCTGTCTCAGGCTTACTTACCGTTTTCGTGGCCACCCTTTTTTCTTATTTTTTATAATAATCTGTTACTATTCACAGCCAACCGTAACCAAATTTAAGGAAATAAAAAATATCTTCCCCTATGAAGCACTTTCATCATGTGCAGCATGAGAAAGCAGGATTTCTAATTTTCTGTAAAAAGCGA
>CAJUJR010000093.1 GCA_910586605.1 uncultured Lachnospiraceae bacterium
TAAAGTATTGATTTTTCAATGTGCGAATCACATTTTTGATGTGGGAAGTTTGAGTTCAGTAAAATGGGAGGGGTTTTATGTTCCAGCCAAAACTTATTGTCACTGATTTAGATGGGACAGCCTTAAAAAACAATAAAACAATTTCTAACGCTACGATAGAAGCATTTGCACAATGCAGAAAACATGGCATTCCATCTGCAATTGCCACAGCGCGCTACCTTGGGGGCGCAATGCCTTTTGCCAAAAAACTGCACACAGAATATCAAATCCTCACAGACGGCACCTTGGTCTATGAAAAAGGCTCATTAATTTATTCTAATGCGATGGATATTGCTACCACAAATGCCATCCTAAAAGAACTTCAAAAATATAGTTGTACTTCACATATTGCAATCCCTACAACAAAGGGGTTGTACCGCTATCCCAAAAGTTCCATAAAAGGAAAAAACAACCGCAGCTTTTCAATCGAAAATCCATTTCCCTATCCCGGAAACAAAATAGTTGCAGAACTTCCTGATGAAAGCATCGCTGACAAAATTGCCCAAAAATGCCAATGCAGCAAACTCCGCTACCGTGATGAAAACCGTTTCGCTTTTTACAATAAAACTGCTGGCAAACTGGACGCCATTCAGTATCTCGCCCAAAGAATCGGTATTTCCCTAGAGGATATCCTTGTCTTTGGCGACGACCAAAATGATATTGAAATGATTACCCACTGTGGTTATGGCGTTGCAATGGCCAATGCAACCAATGAAGTAAAAGCAGCGGCAAACGAAGTTACAGACAGTAATGAAAATGACGGTATTGCAAAAATCCTGTCCCGTTTTTTCCGTTGACATAAGGAAAGGGCGTTGCCCCTGCAACGCCCTTTTAACCATATATCAGTAAAGCATTTCTTATTTAAGAGTAACCTTAGCGCCTTCGCCTTCAAGCTTAGCCTTAATGTCCTCAGCCTCTTCCTTAGAAGCAGCTTCTTTAACAACCTTAGGAGCGCCATCAACAACTTCCTTAGCTTCTTTCAGCCCAAGGCCGGTTACTTCACGGACAACCTTAATTACTTTAACCTTGTTTGGACCAACTTCAGTAAGTTCTACATCGAACTCATCTTTTTCTGCTGCAGCTTCTGCTGCACCGCCTGCTGCTGCTACAACAACGCCTGCTGCTGCAGATACGCCAAACTCTTCTTCACAAGCCTTTACTAAATCATTTAATTCTAATACTGTCATGCCTTTAATAGCATCAATAAATTCCTGAGTAGTCATTTTATTATACCTCCATATAAATTAATTATCCTATGGCCGCCGTCCCTGTATACGGTCTTTTATCATTCCGGCCATCCCAAGGAACTGCCAATCACTGACTCGGACAATCCCTAAGCTTCTGCTGCACCATCACCCTTTTCCGCAATCTGTTTAAGAACACGGGCAAGATTTGTAATAGGTGACTGTAAAGAACCAAGCAACTTGGAAATAAGTTCCTCTCTGGAAGGAATGCTTGCAAGTGACTTAACACCAACTTCATCATAGAAATTACCTTCTACGACAGCACCCTTAAACTGCAATGCCTCTGCTTCCTTTGCCATATCGCTCAGAATCCTGATTGGTGCAGTAGCATCTTCCATAGAAATCGCAATTGAAGATGGACCATCTAAAAGCTCATCTAACTGTGCAAAATCTGTTCCCTCAAATGCACGCTTCATCAATGTGTTTTTGTACACCTTGTACTCACAACCTGCCTCTCTGAGGTTCTTACGAAGCCTTGTATCCTGTTCTACCGTAAGTCCACGGTAATCAACTAATACAACTGTTGCAGCGCCATCAACCTTAGCCTTAATTTCATCAACTATAGGCTGCTTTAATTCAACTTTTGCCATGAGTGAAATCTCCTTTCCTGGGTTATCCCCATAATTTCATCACTGCCTGTATCAGTACCGAAAAGCATAGCTGCCTGTAAAACAGGCAATCTATTTCCATGTACAATTAAAAAAACCTCCCCGTGCGTAAACAGGGAGGTATAAAATTCATACAATAATTCTATCTTCCTCGGCAGGCGGTTCTCCTTATGCCGGTTTACCGGCACCTGCTGTCTACGGCAGTGTGGCCTTGCTTTTGCAAAACCTTTGTTAGTCTATCACACTGCCATACTAATGTCAAGTATTTTTTCATTATTTCAGGCAACGGCCACATGCCTCGTATCCTTTTTCCTCTAATTCTGCCCTTGTGCCTGTAAGAGTCTTTTTATTTTCTTTTTTTGTATCTTCTGCACTGGAACAGGAGGGAAGATGGAATTTTTTTGTATTGGTATTCAGCACAAATTTCTGTGCCTTATTTCCTGCTGCCTTTTCCGCCTTCTTTGGGGTTGTGCTTCCCAAGCGGCTTTCACCTGTCGCATAATCAATCTCCACGCCCGGCTGGCTATTATAAACAAAGACATCAAAGCAGACGCCTTTCCCTTTATCTTCTACAGAATAAGCCTCCATCCTGACGCCCCTGGCAACCAGATCTTCCCCTTCATAAACCGGAGTAACACGGTACAAAACATGGTTGTCTGTTTCCTTTACATATTCTGCCACCTTATTTTCAAAAGGAAGCATCCCATCCACATTCATATAGCGTGTCCCAGTAATCAGGTTCTTTTTATTCGCATTTTCACCGGCAAGCTGGAAGCCAATCAAATGGCAGCGGTTATATAGATATCTGCCTTCTACGCAATTATACCTTACGCTATGCCAGCCAGAAGGATGTACCGCGCTAATTTCCTCCCTTTTTTCTGATGGCATAAGATCCCGTCCTATATTGGCATATGCTGTTTTACAGCGTCCCAGGGAATCTAAAGGGCTATAATCCTCAAAGGATTTATCCGTCATGTCTTTTTTATCAAAATCAGGAATATTATCCCCTATTTCTACATAAGCTTCCCCTGAAAAATCAGGTATCTTATCTAAATCAGCTACTGTCCCTGCATTTTTTTCCTGAACTTGTATCCCCTGTTCCTGCAAAATCTCCTCTGCCGAGCATCCGCAAAAACAGATGCCCAAAACAAAGAGAAGGAATAAATAAGCTTTTTTTAATCTTTTTCCCATCATTTTATTTTCCTCATTATCCTAAACTTACCAACAGTTAAATAATATAGCAAATATAATCAGTTGTTCTTTACTGTAACAGTAATCTCCTGTTTTTTTCCATTATAAAGCGTTACTGTAATTTTACAGCTTCCAGGCTTCTTTGCCCGAATCAAGCCATTAGAAGAAACCGTTGCAATTGCCTGGTTACTGCTTTTATAGCCAGCCTTTGTTGCACAACAGCCTGCAGGCAGGACATAACGGATTTGCTTTGTCTGCCCTGCTGTTAAAACAGGCTTTTTCGGCTTAACCTCAAAACGGTAAGGCGCTTTTCGGACATGTACTACGGCGGACCCTTTATATCCATTTTCACCAAATGCCGTAATCCTTACATAACCTGATTTTTTTGTATGGACAACGCCATCCTGGGAAACCGTCGCTATATTCTTATTTCCAGACTTCCACTTTACAATTTCTGCCTCATTAATATCTTTTCGGTATTTTGCCTTTAATTTCACTGTTTCACCAGCCCCGACACGTATGCCTCTTCCTGGCGTTATCGCAATTTCTGTCACCCTCACTTTAACAGAAACAGACTTCCCATCTGGTGTTTTTGCTGTTATTGTAGCATTTCCAGCTCCGTTCCCATAGACTTTCCCATCCGAAGTAACCATTGCAACTGCCATGTTAGAAGTTGTATAGGCAATCTCTTCCACTGCTTTTTTCGGAGTTGTCTTTACCCCAAGGGAAATGTGTTCCCCATAGGCCAGTTCTATTTTCTCCTTTCCCACAGCAATGTCTTCTACAGAAACCTCCTTTACATCAGCAAGCTCTCCTGACACTTCTACGGCATCAATATCCAAAGGTTCCCCATTTAACAACTCCAGTTTAATGGTATGTTTCCCCTTTTCCAACCCTGTAAGCTGATAGAATGCAGCCCTCATCTCAGTATCCTGAACGGAATAGCTCTTTTCAACTGTTTCGCCATCCACGCTTACTTTGATTTTCGGCCCTGCTACATTATTCCCAAGGAAACTGATTCCTGTACCCTCAAATGTAAAAGACACTGCCGCCGATTTTTTCTTTAACTGGGAAACTGTCCTTCCATAATATAAATAGCTTTGGCTTTGCAGGCGGCTTACCGAACCACTGAATTTTAATGAAGAATCCAAGTCATCTGTCCTTGTTACATGGATTGCCCCTCCAGAAACAGGAACCACTTTCAAATTATCAAAACTATTTTTATAAAAAGAACTGCCAAACGCGACCCGGCCAGAATTCACCGGCGATTTCTTCACAGCCTTTTTTGCCACCTGCTCATTATTTATATAAGCAGTCACCGTATTATTTAACACTTTTATTTTCAGGTTAAGAAAGCGCCCTGGTTTCATGCCGCTTATTTCCCCACTTGCAATCTTGCCCTGGTTACTGTAAAGCCGCCATGTGCCATTCTGGTATATACGCAGCCAATAACCATTTCCAGCAATCGACTGCACAGCATTATAGCGTGCGCAAATTCCTGCGTAATTCTTAGCATCTTCCTCCGGATCCAGCATCACGTCTGCTGAAACAATATAATCTTTCCAGATATCATCCCCCAAAGACGTTACCGGATCTGTAGGTTCACCCGACCAGCCATATGGCAGATGGTCCTTATTTAGCTGCTGCCGCATGACACGGTTTCCATCCGCCAATTTTACCGCCTCAAACGCACCATTTACATCACTTGTATAACGGGGTGTTTTTCCCCTGCGCTGGATATACTCTTTCTTATATTGGAAATCATCTGAATACGGGAGCGCCAGCTTTTCCTCTTCCTTGCCAGAATCAACACTTGTCTTTTTCTTTAACTCTGCGTATTCCTTCTGTCCCTTTGTCGTTGTCAGTGTTACCATAGAATATGGTTCCACTGTCACAGTATAAACATAGGAGTCCCCCTCCTTTACCGGCGTTAACGTTCCTGTCTTTTCCAGCCAGTGTGTATCATATTCCTCTGATTTTCCATTGCTCCTTGTTTCCCAAAGAGAAACCTTAGAAGATGCTTTTTTAAGGTTTGACACCTTTATCCTATAAGTCCTTGCCTTTTTGCTGTCGTTTGTAATAACAGTTGAGTAATCACCCGTTTTTCCATCTGCCGCTGTCAAATATGTATCTTTTGTATCTTTAATACAATGATTTTCCTGTATCCCATCTCCGTGGGAACCACTGCCCACAATACGCCAGCCTTTCTCCATAAAATTTGTAAAATGCATCGACATCACCAGCCCATTTGTCACAGAATAACCGCCTGACCAAGGCGTATTTGCTGCAATAAGCTGTTTCGGGAAATAGACCGTGCCATCATAATACGCAGCCACAGACGGCTGGTACTCATAAAGCGTCATATCAGATTCTGCCATGCCAATAATAATCCGGTTTGCAATATCCAACATCCCATTTGGGCCAGAAGTCGATTCTTTGTCTTCTGTATTATTTATTCCAAAAATAGAATCTGTTGCCACAGAAGAACCTTCACTGAACCAGACTTCTTTATTATACTTATCATGTAGTTTTTTGACATTTTTATCCATATAAGAGTTATAATGGCATCCAATTACATCAATCGCATCACGGTATTCTTTATCTTCTAACATTTTCTGGGCTACATACATCGTATCTGCTTCATCTGCTGCAACAAGCTTAATGCTGCTGTAGTCATAACGCTGTATTTTCTCTGTATTAAGAGCCTTGCGAAGATATTTCGCCCATTCTGTCTCCACATCCTTCTCATTCCTGTTTGGGCTGACATAGGAAAATTTGATTCCCCAAGCGTCATAGGCAGCGTCAATCGTTTCTTTGTACCAACGGTATCTTGCTTTAAACCCTGTCTCTTCACTTCTCTCGTATTTTTCCCCAACCCATGCGGGCATCCCCCAGCAAAGCAAGTCAACCGTAATATCCGGATTGATTTTTAATGCGTCATGTGCAAACATAAAACCTGCCCCACGCCGGACATTTGCCTTCTGCCCCGGATTCCTCTTTGTTGCGGGTTCTGCACCGGAAGAAGTATCGGCATCGCAGCCAAGCTCTATTTTAACATGTGAAAGCCCTGCGCCTTTTTTCGGATGAAAAAGCCAATTCATAATTTCCCAGTACTGCTCAGGGTTTTCTTCCTTATAATCCATTAAAAGACGGGAAGAACCATTGCAAGTAACTGCCCCCAGCCCACGAAACAGGCTATGTGCCTCTTTTACCTGGGTATCCCCATCAATAATTAATGTTCTCTGGTTCTCTGCTGCACTCACTTCTTTCCGTATCTCCCGGCTGCCAAAGCCTGCACCGAAAGAACCAGCAAAAACACTGCCTGCCAGCAGCCACGCCATACATTTTTTCCATCCTCTCATAAACCTCCCCCTTTCTCGGCAGCACTATCCTGGATTATATAATATATAACTAGGAATTGCTGCAATCCTAGGTTACTATCCACGGGCGGCCTCTGAAAATCCTGAAATCATTGTGCCTGCACAAATGATTTTAGCTTTTTTCAGAAATCAGCTGTAACTATAGTATAACATTTTCCATACAAAATAGCGATAAGAATTTATTCCTGCGCCTTCCGGTTAATATATTCTGTTTTGTATTTAGAATAGACAATCGTCTGGTCATGGTACAGCCCATAATATCCTGACATCAGGTAACTTACGCTGATAGCAATCAGAAAATACGGGACTGCTTCATAGCCAAATAACTCAAAAGCAATTAACATAGAAGTAATTGGGCAGTTCGTAACACCACAAAATACAGCGACCATAGCAACTGCCGCACAAAGGGATGGCGAAATCCCCAAAAGCTGCCCAAACAGGCAGCCAAATGTTGCTCCCACAAAGAAAGATGGAACAATCTCCCCACCTTTAAAACCTGCCTCCAGTGTCAATGCCGTAAAAAGCATTTTCAAAAAAAATGCCTCTGGCCTTACCTGCCCTTTGATTGCCTCTTCAATTACCGGAACGCCTGCGCCCATATAATCTGTTGTTTGCAAAAGCACTGTCAGCAGGATAATAAGGCAGCTTGAAAAGATTATCCGGAAATATGGATTTTTCAGCTTCAAACGGTAAACATCCCCCAGGCCATGAAGCGCCATGCAAAAAAGAACACTCAAAGCTGCGCAGCAGAGCGCAAGCAAAATTATTTTTATGCTTGGTACCAGATGAAATTCCGGAATATGCAGGATTGTAAAAAGCTCTGGATTAATCCCCATATCTGTTGCTACCTTAGAAGCAATCAAAGAAGAAAAAACACATGGTACCAGTGCCGCATAATACATAACACCCACACTCACAACTTCCATAGCAAAAATAGAAGCAGCCACAGGCGTCCCAAAAATTGCCGCAAAGGCAGCGCTCATCCCACACATAACAACAATGCGCCTGTCCTTCTCATCAAACCGGAACCACCTTCCAAGTTGGTTCCCAATGCTTCCGCCAAGTTGGAGCGCCGCCCCCTCACGCCCCGCCGAACCGCCAAAAAGATGCGTCAAAATTGTAGATATAAAAATTAACGGCGCCATTTTAAATGGCAGCTCCGTTTCAGCATGGATTGTTGAAAGCACCATGTTTGTCCCTTTATCATTTTTATATTGAAATATTCCATATAAAAATACAATCGCAACCCCTGCAAGCGGCAGCAGATAAAGCATCCACGGATGCCCTGTGCGGAAATCCGTGACCTGCCGCAAACAATATGCAAACAGCGTGCTAAAGCCACCAACTACCAGGCCCACTATTGCAGAAAAAATACACCACCTTAAAAAAAGCAGGATATTCCTCCGAATCCTTCTTTCATAAAACTTAACCATTTCCATCCGTTTCATAATTTGTACCAAGCCTCAAGCGAAAATGCCTGCATTTGCATTTGAGGCGCAAACACAAAGATTGAAAGATGTGCGTTTGCATTTTACCCTTTCTTATTTTTTCTTTCGCCCTTGTTATCTCCATTTCTGTTTTAAAGCAAAAGCAACCTAAAGTATATATCAAACCAACCCTCTTGTGAATAGGGCTTCCTGCTTTTTCCTGTTGACTTTTTTATTTTTATGTTTATAATTAATAATGATTACTATTATTATAGAGGGAGGATACCATGGCAGCTATCAGGCACAGCAGGCAGCGGGATGCAATTAAAGCATATCTTATGTCAACGGTGGCGCATCCTACCGCGGAAATTGTATATGAACATCTTAGAAAAGAATTTCCAAATATCAGCCTGGGAACAATATACCGCAACTTAAACTTCCTAGTAGAACATGGCGAAGCGCTCCGCCTAGACTGTGGTGACGGTTTTGACCATTTTGACGGCAACGTTTCTCCACACAACCATTTTTTCTGTAGGGGCTGCGGCCAGATTTTTGATTTGCAGATGCAGGAAATTGACCATATCAATATACTTGCCAATGCAGATTTTAACGGAAAAATAGAAGAGCATATTATCTACTTCCGGGGATTATGTGAAAACTGCCTGAAAAAGGAATAAGTTTCTTTCAAAAAAGTGTTGACAATTAAAAGAATCATGTTATAATAGCATCAATAACAGTAATCATTACTGTTAAAAACTTATTAACAACTCTTACAGCAAAATAATTTTAAGCATTAAGATTGCTGCAAGTCAAAAAAATATAAAAAAAGGAGATTATTAATTATGGCAAAGTTTGTATGTACTGTATGCGGTTATGTTCACGAAGGAGATTCTGCTCCAGAAAAATGTCCACAGTGTGGTGTAGGCGCTGATAAATTTAAAGAGCAGTCAGGGGAAATGTCATGGGCTGCCGAGCATGTTGTAGGCGTAGCACAGGGTGTTGACGAAGAAATCCTGCAGGGGCTTCGTGACAACTTCAATGGTGAATGTTCAGAAGTAGGTATGTATCTTGCTATGTCAAGGGTTGCACACCGCGAAGGCTATCCGGAAATCGGCCTTTACTGGGAAAAAGCAGCATATGAAGAAGCAGAGCATGCTGCTAAATTTGCAGAATTACTTGGTGAAGTTGTAACTGACAGCACAAAGAAAAATCTCGAAATGCGCGTAGAAGCAGAATGCGGCGCAACAGCCGGAAAATTTGAGCTGGCTAAAAAAGCAAAAGCAGCAAATCTTGATGCTATCCACGATACCGTACATGAGATGGCTAGGGATGAGGCAAGACATGGCAAGGCGTTTGAGGGACTTCTTAAGAGGTATTTCGGCTAATCAAAAAGCCTGTAAAATCAAAGAAAGACGACATTTTAAGGGGATTGGCTCTTTTGGGCGAATCCCCTTTTTTTGCTTCAACGGCTGTGCAAATAGCTGTGTAAGATTCTGGGCGAATTGGATAAGCTGTGTAATAAAAAACTGTGTAATCAAAATGTAAGAAACAGCCCTCTTTCGAGAGCTCAATCGGTAAACTCCTTATCCATTTTGTTTTTCCGCGCTTTTAATACAATTCGTGCCAGCATTGCAGATTCCATATTTTTTAAAAGCTCAGCGCTTTCACTATCAAATTCACGTAACAAATCTTCAAGCCAAACGAAACGTTCAAAAAAACGCTCCATTTTTTCTTCACCAATGGTTAAAATCGCCTCGTTTTTAAAATCATCAGGTGCTTCTGCCTTGAGCCTGTTTATAACGTTCCGCATTTTTATCGCCTCATATGCAACCTTATAGGATAAATGTGGATTTTGACGCTGATATGCAACGATAAGTTTAATTTCTTCGACTTGCTCTTTTGAAAACAATTCATAACGCTCAATTTTTTGCTCGTCCTGATAAATATGTCTATATGGGCACAAAATTTTATTGTATTAAAACACGCTCAAAAAATTGATAATTCGCCCTCCTGGAAATTTGCAATACTATACTTACCATAAATATTAGAAAAAGTTGAAAATGCACAATAACTGGTTTTATTATTTAGAAAGTGCATTTTACCTTGTTTTTTGCTGTGAAAACCAATATAATAAATAGCAGCAATCGTTAAGAATATAGAACATTTCCCATATTGGGCATCTGCCTGCCCATTTTATAAGAATATCTAAAAAAACGCAATGCACAAAAAGGGGAAGCCATTAATTCCTAATAAAAGAGGAGAAACAACATGAATATAGAAATTATCCAGAGCCTATACCGTACTGCAAAAATAAAATGGTCTACACATTGCCTTGAACGTATGCAGGAAAGAGATATAAGCATAGATGATATCGGTGACTGTATTATGTCTGGTGAAATCATAGAAGATTATCCTGATGATTTTCCACATCCAAGTTGTTTAATATTTGGTTATACTATTGGTCATAATGTATTGCACACTGTTGTTGACTCTGATGGTCAAGTCCTTTATATTATAACAGCATATTATCCAAACACTATAAAGTTTATGGAAGATTTAAAGACAAGGAGGAATAAATAGATGTGTATGTATTGTAAATGTAATGATTTAATCGAATCTACCACGACCCATGTAGTAAATTATAAGGGATGTGTGATTATCGTGAAAAATGTCCCCTGTGAAGAGTGTGAGCAGTGCGGCGCAAAATATTATTCAGATGAAACAGCACGACAGTTAGAGAAGTTAGTGAACACAGCCAAACAGCTTATGCAGGAGATCTCAGTAATCAATTATACAAAAGTTGCATAGTTTTGTGAATACTATACTTCTTTAACAGCTCCTCAGAAGCCATGCCATGTCTGCCCCCGCTAAGAGAGCAATAGTTGCTAACCTGGATGCAATCCATGACGCCGTTCATGAGATGGCAAGAGATGAGGCGAGGCATGGCAAGGCATTCGAGGGACTTCTTAAGAGATACTTTGGTTATACTCACGAGCAATAAAATTTGCCAAAAGTAGATGCATTGCTCCCATAAGA
>CAJUJR010000094.1 GCA_910586605.1 uncultured Lachnospiraceae bacterium
CCCTGCCGCACGGCGCCAAAGCCAGCGCCTGCTCAAATTCCCCCTGCAGGGAATCCACCGAGGAAAGGCTTTCAAAGTTATTGACAATGTCAAAAATAACTGGCTGTTTCTTCTTCCCCTTGACAGCAGCAAGCGCACGCCCGACCTGCTGCAGGTAAAGTGTTGGAGAAACGGTCGGCCGCAGAAGAACCACACCGTCCACGCCCTCCACATGGACGCCTTCATTGAGCATGTCAATGCAGTATAAAAGCTTTAAGTGCTTGCTGCTGTCCTTTTGGAATGCCCCAAACTGCCCGCCTGCACCTGGGTCATCGCAGGAAACACAGTAGATATGCGGCTCTCCATCCACCCGGCAGAACCATTCACTAGCCCTGGAAACCATCTCTTCCATATGGCTTTTCCCAGAACAGAAAACAATATATTTCCCAGATTTATTTTCCATATGCCTCCCAAAAACAGCATCCAGGCCATCCGCCTGTTCCAAGCTTCTCCGCAGCTTTTCCAGGAGTTCTTCATTCTGCCCCCTTAAGGAAAAATCCCTGCTATTTTTTATGCGCCCTTCCAGGCGTGCCAGCTCTTTTTGGTAAGAATACATGGAAACCACATAAAGCGGCGCCGGCAGGATTTTTTCCGCCACGGCCTCCCCAAGCGTCATCTTGGAGGCAACGCAACCATGGAAAATCTCCTCTGCCATGTCCCTCTGCCCGTCCAGGTAGCGTATATTTGTGGCTGACAGCCCCAGGATCTTTGCCCCGGGGTGCGCCGAAAGGAGCGCCTGCACACCCTTGCCCCATTCCGGGGCGCCACAGCGGTGAAATTCATCCAGGACAATATAATCCAGCTTCTTTCCTGAAAGTGAGCCAACAGAAAGCGCCAGCTGGGAATATGTCATAAACTCCGTGTTCCCCAGCACCTCTTCCAGTGGCATCCCTCCCCCCTGCATGACACCTTTTTTGGGGCTTCCTGGCAACAGGCTTCCCTTTTCGGCTTCATCCACAGGGCATACAGGCAGCAGGCTCTTTTCCAGGTTTTCCAGCTGCGTACGAACAATATAGCAGCTTGGGGACAGCCACAGGAATCTTGCCTTTGGGTTGTCAAGCACAAGCCGGAACGCAATAAAGGACTTCCCAGTCCCGGTAGGGTGGATGACAGCCGCCCTGCCTCTCTCTTTTAAAAGATGGCATGCCATGTCATATGCATGCTGGTTATGCGGGAACAGCCACAGGCGTATCCCCCTGCCGGCTTTGCACAGTTCCACCCCCTGCTGCGGGGAGACCATTATGCTCCCCTCTTGCAAAACATCCACATTGCCCAACCTGACCACCAGCTTCCTTCCTTTTTAATATGGATAAAAACTCCCTTGATATAATCTCTGTTACTAAAATGGAGCTGTCCTCCGGCTGCGCATGCCAACACAGCCAGCTGCATTGCCCCATACCATACAACATAATGATTATTATGTGACAGAATATTCTGGCATCTTCCCAAATCCATGGCAAAAAAATACCAGGGCACAACTCCCTGGAAACTTACCACACATGATTTTACCGGGGTTTCAAGCCTGCCAATAAAAAAGGGCAGCACAAAAAGGCATTTTTATAAATGTGGTCTGGCTGGCATACCTGGCCTGTTGTAAAAACGCCTTGATCATGAAATAACAGAAAAAATCCTTGAAATACAAAGGATTCCGTGTTACAATGGCATATGTATTTGGATAACATAATAATCATTATGTTGTAATGACCTGTATGCACCTTGCATGCAGTTTTTTTACTTTATCAGGAAATTGCGCTGTAACATAGTGGTTGCCGGCAACAATTGCAAAGCAATTTTCAAACACGCCCTAAGGCGCCAAGCGCAAGTGATGCCCTTTTTACTCTTGGCACATAAGAACCAACCCCATCTGGTCAAGCTGCTTTCTGTGTTCTCTGCTGGTTGTCTTTGTATAAATCCTTGTTGTATCGATGCTGCTGTGTCCCAGTATGTCAGCCAGTTTTACAATATCTTTCTTAATCCCATAAAAACACTGTGCAAACAAATGGCGCAAGTTATGAGGAAATACCTTGTCTTCCTTAACATCTGCCTCCCTGCAAAGTTCCTTCATCTCCCTCCAAACATTGCTGCGGTCAACCACCTTTCCTGAAGAAGTACAAAAGACAATCCCTTTCTTAATCCCTTTCCTGCTGATATAATAAAGAAGCTCCTTCCTCAAACTGTCTGGGAGCAACACTGTCCGTATTTTCCCTTTATTATGGACAACAACGGCGTCCCCTTTCACTGCTTCCACGGTAACAGCCTCTAATTCACTGACACGGATGCCAGTGGCACAAATTGTCTGCAAAATCATCGCAAGCCTTCCTTTCCCCCGCCTTTTTGCTTCCCTCACAAGGCGGAAATATTCCTCTTTGGAAAGGCATTTGTTTTCTGGGTAAAAAGCCTCCTGCTGTACCTTATAAGCCTTAACTTTCAAATCATGCCAGCCCATATACCCAAAAAAGCAGTTTGCCGCTGCCAGGAAGGAATTGATGCTGCTAACCTTATAGCCATCCTCCTCAAGCAGCTTCCCTTTATAAGAAAGTACCAGGCTCTTGTCTACTTCCCTGTCCCCTGCATAGTCCATAAGTTTCTTTATGTCACACAGGTACTTACTTACAGTTGCCTTACTTTTCTCCCCATTTTTCAAAAAACCCCTAAACTTACTCAGCATTTTTTCTTTGATTATCCGTTTCATACTTTCCCTCTCTTTCTATTAGAACGTGTTTATACTTCATTTACAAGATGTGTTCCACACTATACGGAAGGTTTCTGTTCTGGGTTATGCATATTATTTTTAATTATCTCACAAAAATAGGGGACTATTCACTACTATTTTCTAAAAAGGATTGAGAAACAAAATATTCTGCTAATTTTGCTGCTTTACTGGCAGTTTTTACACATGATGGATAGAATATCCCCGAACCATATCAATTAAAAAACCATACGGCACAGCTTTTAAATGAATATTGCAAATTGAAGTTCCAGGGCATATAATAGAATCACATAAGACAAAATGACCCTTAAACAATTTATAGAAAATATTGTTAAACACAGCCACTTGGAGAAATGCATTATGGCTAAAAAAGACTTACATCTGCTCTAACTAAGTCCAGATATCAAACAGATAGCAAAGATTTAAACCTGCAAGACAGGGATATACTAACATTTTACGCATAAGAGGTTAACTATGAAACTATCACAAAAAAATCTATCAACCACACAAATTATTGCCCTTGGCTTTTTTGGAGCCATCATTACAGGTACATTGCTCTTAGCACTCCCCATTTCTTCAGCCGCCGGAACAATGACTTCTCCTGTTGACGCTCTTTTTACTGCTACAACTTCGGTCTGTGTAACAGGCCTTGTTGTTGTCCCTACTTACCTTCATTGGAGCCTTTTTGGAAAGATTATAATCTTAATCCTAATACAGCTTGGAGGTTTAGGGATTATTTCTTTTACTACCGGTATCATGATGCTAATTGGCAGGAAAATCACCCTGCGCGACCGCCTTTTGCTGGAAGATGCATTAAACCTGGACACTTTAAGCGGCTTGGTTGTCTTTTTACGGAAAATTTTCCGCAGGACTTTTATAGTAGAGGGAATCGGTGCAATCTGCTATGCTTTTGTATTTATCCCAGAGTATGGATTTCTAAATGGCATATGGTACTCCGTCTTCCACAGCATCTCTGCCTTTTGCAATGCAGGCATTGACTTACTTGGGGATACCAGCCTGGCGCCGTACCTGACAAACCCTTGGATGAACCTTGTTACAATGGCGCTCATTATTCTCGGCGGGGCAGGCTACATCGTATGGGATGATTTACTCCGCATTCTTTCTGAAATTAGGCAGAATAGAATGCGCCCCTCGCAATCTTTTCAGAAACTGCATCTCCATACAAAACTTGTCCTTCTTACCACAGGATTTTTAATTTTATTTGGGACAATTTCCGTTTTCTGCCTAGAATATACCAACCAAGGTACAATTGGCAACTTAAATGTTTTTGAAAAATTATTGGCAAGCATGTTCCAGTCTGTCACAACAAGAACTGCAGGCTTTTTAACCTTTTCCCAGACAAACATGCGTGGAACTACTGTTATAGTCTGTATGTTCCTGATGTTTATCGGCGGCTCTTCCATAGGGACAGCAGGTGGAATTAAAACGACTACTTTTGCAATCCTGGCACTAAGTACACTCTCCACTATAAAAGGGCAGAAACATCTAGTTGCATTCCATAAAACAGTCCCTCATAAAACAGTACAAAAAGCATTAGCCGTTACATCAGTCAGTTTTCTGGTTCTGTGTACCGCAATCTTGGCGCTTTCTGTTGCAGAAAACGGCTCCCTGACAGATATTGCTTATGAAGTTACCAGCGCCATTGCAACTGTCGGCCTTTCGAGAGATTATACCGCTGAACTGAACCTTGCCGGAAAAATTATTATTATCCTTTGCATGTACCTTGGCAGGATTGGTCCAATATCTATGGCAATTGCTATCAGTAACCGGGAAAAACCTTCCTTACTATCCTATCCGCATGAAGATGTCACGGTTGGTTAGCAGTGCCAGCAAAAAAAACTTGGGCATCTGTCTGGATAGTAAAAGAATTAGATGGAAAAATAACGGCTGCCTTGCTATTTTATCAGATAAGAGTATAATATCCCTTTGTAAAGACGATCTCAAAACCACAAATAACTGTTTATGATATACGGAGGAAAACCAAATGAAAAAATCATTTGTTGTATTTGGACTTGGAAAATTTGGGAACAGCGTGGCTGCTGAACTTTCAAATGCCGGGGCAGATGTCCTTGCAATTGATATCGACAAAGAGCGCGTCCAGGCGCTTGCCGATATTGCCACTTGCGCCGTTTGTGCTGATATCCGTGACAACGAAACAATGGCAACGCTTGGCATTTCTAATATGGATGCCGCAATCGTTGCCATTACCAACAGCCTTGATGCCAGCATCCTTGCCACAATTTTTTGCAAAGAAGCTGGTGTTCCCCTTGTTTTTGCAAAATCCAAAAATGACACCCATACTAAAATTTTAAAAAAGGTAGGCGCTGATAAAATTGTAACACCAGAACATGAATCCGGAATCCGGATTGCCAGGCATCTAATGACTGGCAACATCCTGGATTTTATCGAAATCTCTAAAAATATCCGTATGGTGGAAATTGCCGTCCGCTCTGAATGGGCGAACCATACTTTACGGGAACTGAACCTTCGTCAAACGGAAAATATCAATGTTATTGCTGTCCGGCAAGGGGAGAACCTCCTTGTCAACATAGACCCAGATGAAAATATTACAGCAGACAGCACACTTTTAATTATTGTAGACCAAAAAGACCTTCAGAAATTAATTGGCCGGAATTGATGTAAAAAAGCCCACAGCTTTTTTGTTGGTGAGCCATCACAATTACAGCATTTTCCTACCACAGTAAAAAGAACCCTGGCACAATTTTCTAATCCACAAAAAATACACCAACAAAGTAAATAACTCTTTGTTGGTGTATTTTTTTACATGTACAAAATGGAAAGTTTTTGTGTTTCCTGCTCCTGTTGTTTTCTCTGCATCATAAAACGGTATGACCGCATTACTTCTTCCTTGTCTTTATCCAATACTGCTTTTTCAATATCGGTATCTTCCATGCGGCTGGTTGCTGCTGTCAGGTTATATGCTGTCTGTGTATTATACCCAATTGCATAATCCAGCGAATTGCTCTGTGCACCTACGCTGCTTCGGTTTGATGATACCATTTTTATTGCATCATCAATTGTTTTCACAGAAAAGCCCTTTGTTACATCAAAGTCTTCAATTCCAAGCGCCTTTAATGTTGCATTTCCTGTATTAAGTGAAATACCTGAACCATTTGCCCCTGTAGTAATATGCATATCCGAATTTGAACCATCCAGGAGTTTCTTTGTATTAAATTCTGTATTTTGTGCAATATCGGAAATCCCCTGCTTTAACTGACCAATTTCATACTGTATTGCTTTCCTTTCATCTTTAGACATCAATGCGGAATTTGATGCCTGCATTGCCAGCTCACGCATCCTCTGCAAACTTTCGCTAATACTGCCTAAAGCAGCATCTGCTACATTTAGAACGGATTTCCCAGCTTCTGCATTTCTTGTACCAGCATTATAACCGGAAATCTGGGACTTTTCCCCTTCAACGATCCCCAGCTCCGCCGGGCCATCCGCAGCGCTCTGGAGTTTTGAACCACTAGCAATTTGGCTATAATAGTTACTTCCACTGTTTGAAACACCTTGTATCATATTTTCTTCCTCCCTTCTTCCAAAATATGTCATAACCAATAGCGCTATTCTTCTTTTATACTACCACATTTTACCGGAAAATGGAAGTTTCTTATCTTCCCTTTTCTATAATTAAGTTATATAATGTAATTATATAACTTAATTATATATGGAGGGATATTATGCCGAAACAACGGATTACAAAAGATATGGTGGTCAATGCTGCTTTTGAAATTGCAAAAAAAAGCGGTATGGAACAAGTAATGGTTAAAAATATCGCTGATAAAATAGGGTGCTCTGTACAGCCTATTTACAGCTACTGTAACAATTTGGAAGGCCTGCGGCAAGATGTAACCCTACAGGTTAACCGTTTTATACAAGACTTTATTGCAGCGCACATTGACAAAAATGATTTGTTCCGCAGTACAGGCAAAGCGTATATTCAGTTAGCAAAAGAAGAACCCCATCTGTTCCGGATATTTATCCTTCACCAAAGAAGAGGGGTATCTTCACTAAATGATTTATACCATGCAGAAGCAAACCCACATACCGCTGAATTTATTGCCAATGCATTGCAAATTAGCATACCAAAAGCCAAGCAGCTCCATTTGAATATGTTGATTTATACAATTGGGATTGGCACCATTTTTTCAGTGACAACACCTGGCATTTCAGCAGATGAAATTTATACGCAACAAGAATCTGCTTATGAAGCATTTTTAAAACAGGCGCTCAGTGGCAAAGAATAAGAAAGGAAGTTACAATGAAAAAAGGAATTATCGTTTACCAGTCTAAATATGGGGCAACAAAAAAATATGCACAATGGCTGCAAAGCATGGCAAAGTTTGACCGTATAGAAACTCCGAAAGCAAATTTGGATAATGTCATACAATATAAAACCATATTATTATGCGGCGGAATATATGCTTCTGGCATAGCAGGCCTGTCATTTTTAAAAAAGAATATTGACAAATTGGAAAATAAAAAAATAGCCATTCTGTGTGTCGGCGCTTCCCCTTATGATGAAAAAGCGCTTAAAGAAATCAAAGCACATAACCTGGGAGGAAATTTAGAAAAAATCCCACTTTTTTATGGACGTGGCACATGGGATGAAAGTAACATGAAATTTATAGACAGGACATTATGTAAAATATTACAAAAATCTGTGGCAAAAAAAGATCCCAGTACATATGAACCCTGGATGAAAGCCCTTATGTGTGCGGCGGGACAAACCTGTGACTGGACAGACAAAAAATATCTGCTCCCTTTGCTGGATTACTTAAAAGAGCAGGAAGCGCTATAGCCTCTTTTTATAAAATATACTTCTGGTGATACAAGCCAAAATGTCCCAGGGCAATTTCTATATAGAAGCTGCCCTGGGACATTTCAGATAATTGCTTTATGTTTCTAATCCCTTTGGATTGATACTCCTGGAATAATATCCCCAATATCATCTAAGTAGCTATCTTCTGAGTCTTCTTCATCCTCTTCATCAATCGCTTCTGAGAAGAACTGATTGAAAACGGAAGATACAATTTCATACTCTTCTGCATCATCTAGCGACTCAAATACTGGATTGCCGTCCTCATCTTCTGAATATACAAAAATGAGCGCCTCCATTTCATCAGCTTCATCTTCCTGGATATCTAATGGCAATACAGCAGCATATTCTTTGCCCAACTCTTCAATTTCAATTACGGCAAGAATCTGTGCTTCCACATCATTCCCATCTTCATCTGTTAAAGTAATTGCTACAGTAGCTTCATTGTCATCATTAAAAAACAAATCACGATTTCTATCGTTCATAAAACCCTCCATTCTTATTCAATCCACGAATTTGGACATAGCAAAAAACACTCTTTCCCCTATTACCAAAACCATCTTTTTATCACTACTGATAGTAACATTGTAGGGACTGCTTGTCAAATTGTATTTGTCCAAAAACTACAAACCACAATTGCCGACGTTATTTCTAAAGCGGTTAAATATTGAACGAATTTTACAACGTCAAAAGACTTAATATAAATATAATATTTCTGATACAATTACTTCACCACTTCTTCTTATAATAGATAAGGTCTGTAAACGGCTTTTCCTGCATAGTATACAAGCAGGGGGGAGAACCAGTAAATAGGCAAGCACATATTGCTACCTATTTTTGGTTTCTAGAACGTGTTTTAAAATTGCTTTTTACAAGATGTGTTTCACCCTTTGTGGGAGATTTGTTCCAAATTTAGGAGATGTAGCGGGCTACATTGACTAAATTTGGGGCAAATATAGCACAAAGTAGGGAACGCAGATTGTAAGGAACGTAAAGTTCCAGGAATGAATTTTCAAACACGCTCTAGTACTCCATCCAGTTAGAAATTAGAGTATGGGCTGCATGTTTTGTGCCAGTGCTAGGCAAAATTTCGACGGCGATGCGGGCATCGGCTAGAAATTTTAACGACGCAGTGGTGCGGAACAGGTGGTTCCATACTCTAACTTCCAGCCGGACGGAGCACTAGTATGATTTATTAGTTTAAGAAAGGCAAATTATTAAAAGAAAATGAAAAAAAGAAACAGAAAACCGGAACAAATTGAAAACAGCGCAGAAAATACATCAGGTAATTTTACAGCAAGTACAGCAGAGGCTATAAATACTGGAACGCCTTGGCTGGAAGATATACCAAAGCAGCCCAGTGGCAAGGAGGAAGATACTTCTTCTGGAATTATGCCTAAAAAGAAAAAACGTGCCCATAAAGTTCTTCTTGGTTTTTTTGGCGTCACTCTGGTTGCAGCAATCGGCCTAATTATAGCTGCCATTGCCTATCAAAAGATTTATTATGGCAACCGCTGGTATCAGGGCACTTCTATTGACGGCATTGATGTATCTGGGCAGACGTTAGAAGAATCCAAAATGAAATTAAGGAAAAAATACAGTGATTATGCACTGGTTATAAAAGGCAGGGAAAATGGAAGCCTGACAATTAATGGAGATGATATTGGCTATCAATTTGATATCAGTTCCAATTATGACCAGCTCTATGAAACGCAGCATCAGGCATTCCGGATTTTTCCAGCAACAAACCATTATACCCTGGATTTTGCAGTTTCTTATGACAAAGAGAAATTATCCGAAGTAATTTCACAGTCTGCTATTGTTTCAGGAAGCGATAGTTATAAAATCAGCCCACCAGAAACAGCTACTGTAAAATTTTCTAAAGAAAAGCAACAATATATTTACGTGGATGAAGTTAAGGGAAATAAAATTGTAACAGATAAATTACTGGACGCCATTGATGAATGCCTGCGTCAGGCACAGACAGCCCTGGATATTACAGATGAAAACAAGTACCCTGGTTTATATGAAACGGCGACTTCCAGCGCGGACAAAGCAGAATTGGATAAAATGCTCAAAGCCTGTAATAATGCAGCACTCCGTTATATCACATGGACAATGGAAAATGGGGTAAAAGAACAGATTACCCCTGCTAAAATCTCTAAATGGATTACTTACAAGAATGGCAAAATTAAGTATAAAAAGGAAGCTATCAAAAAATGGGTTGAGAACTTCTGCCTGAAATACAAAACAGTCGGAATCGACCGAAAAGTCAAGACGCACAATAAAAAAACCATAACCGTGAAAGGCGGGGATTATGGCTGGCAGCTAGATTATGATAAAACGTTAAAACAGGCCAACAAGGCATTAAAAACCTCAATTGAGCCATCTGTAACAGATTCATTTATTGAAAATCCTTCAAAGAGCAACAAAAAAGCCCTGACATTCCGAAATAAAGTAAATTACCTGAATACCGCTTATCAGATGGATACAGAAAACCCAGAAAATGACTGGGATAGGAAAAATTATACAGAAATATCTTTGAAAGATCAGAAGGTATATGTCTACCGAAAAGGAAAGCGTGTATTTTCCTGCCGCTGTATTACTGGCAGGCCAGTAGAAGACAGAAAAACGCCAACAGGCGCTTTCTTTATCAAGGAACACCGCGAACAATATACGCTGACAGGCGCAGACTACAAAACACCTGTTACGAACTGGGTACGGATTACCTGGTCAGGAACCGGCTTCCATCCTGCAACATGGCAACCGTGGTCTCGCTGGACAAAAGACCTGTATCAAACAAAAGGCTCCCACGGCTGTATTAACCTGGAACCGAAAGATGCAGCAAAAATTTATCAGCTTACTCATTACCGGGAATTTGTGTTTATTTACTAAAAAAGGGGAATGCAGATGCATTCCCCTTTTTTAATCCTCCATTTTTTTGTTCGTAAACCACTATATTAGTTACTATTCACAGCCAATCGTAGCTAAATCTCAATAAAAAATATCTTCCCCC
>CAJUJR010000095.1 GCA_910586605.1 uncultured Lachnospiraceae bacterium
TGGCACCAGTGCCTGCCAAAACAAAACTGTAATTTCTGCCCGGATGGAGTACTAGATTAGAAAGGATTAGGGATATGTTTTATTCTGTGTTGGAGGATGGTATACGAAAGACAGATGAAAAAAGCTTTTTTCAAGAAAAGAAAGGAATCTGTGTTTTGCCGCTGGAGGAATGGTGGGAAAATCCTGCATGGAAAGAGCGTTTTTTAATCTGGCACAATGTTGACAGCGTACATTATTGTAAAATGGAGAGTTACCGGGATTTTTTATTTGGGACAGTCTGTATCCCGGCAAAAGGGAAGAGGGAAAAAGAAAGCGGGTTTGCAATCTATATTTTAAAGAATTATGTCCTTTTGCTTGACCGGGGTGGGCGCGCAAAAGAACATGTGGCAAAGCTTTCTAAAGAGGTTGCCAGGAAAGAATATTCGCTGGAGCGGTTTGTATATGATTTTTTACAATCATTTCTTTCGGATGACCTGCTTTTCCTGGAGAAAATGGAACAAGAAATTGCTGGAATAGAAGAGGATGTTTTAGAGGGGCGTACAGAGCAGTTTAGTTTCCGGATGCTGCAGATTAAGAAGCTGATTGCAAAATTTTATCATTACTATTGCCAGCTAACAGAGATTGGGGAAGAGCTCCTGGAGAACCAGGAGGGCTTTTTTGATAGGGAGGAAATACAGTTTTACGGCCGATATAAGGACAGGGCGTCAAGGCTTGCAGGGGAGACGCAGCTTTTGCGGGAATATGCCATGCAGGTACAGGAAGTTTATCAGTCTGAAATTGGAATCCGCCAGAATGACGTGATGAAAATTTTAACAATTGTAACAACAATTTTCCTTCCGCTTTCTTTGGTGGCCGGTTGGTATGGAATGAATTTTGCATATATGCCGGAACTTTCCTTCCGGTATTCGTATCCGGTTGTAATTGGGGTGTGCCTTTTAATAGTGTTCATCAGCCTTATTATATTTAAGAAAAAAAGATATTTATAGGAAAGAAGGGAATGCATTTTGCATTCCCTTCTTGACGTGATAGGAAATTGCGCTGTAACATAGCAGCTCACAGGGGTATCAGGGCAATGTGTTCGTATTCCCCTTTTTGATAAGTTACAGTGAAAACAGAAAAAGTTTTTTAACGATGTTTTGGTAATAGGAGAGGTTTCTTTTTGGGATTGTCTTTTTGGCAGTCAGTGGGAACCGGTAGATTAACTCATCGTTTAAATAGTATTCTTCATAGCCGACAATATCGCCTTGACGGACTGGGGCTGTCAGCTTTTCAGGCAGGCGGATTTTTGTAGTTACTGTATCGTTTTGGCACAGCATTAGTTCGACTTTTGGGTAGGAAGTACGGCAAAGTGGCAGGGAAGCGTTTGTTCCGCCAACAACAGGGAGGATTTTTGGTGTTTTTTGCTTATCTACAGTTACCGTTTTAAAGTTTGCAAAACCATAATCCATCAATTTTTTGGTATCCACCCATTTATACCCTTTGTTTGGTGGCCATCCGCAGGCAAGTACGCTGGTAACTAGTGTTTTCCCATTTCTTTTTGCCGCGCCACAGAAGCAGTATCCGGCATTTCCGGTAAAGCCTGTTTTAATGCCAATTGCACCGGGATACCTTGTCAAAAAGGCATCATGGTTATTGACGGCATAGCTTCTGGTGCCCTTGCAGTTGCTAAACTGATGGGAGGGCGTCTGGATGATTTTTAGGAAGTCGGCATTTTGTATGGCATAGCTTGCAATGATGCAAAGCTCCTTTGCGGTGGTATAGTGGTTTTTATCATCAAGGCCATTTGGGGTGACGAAGTTTGTATCAGCGCATCCAAGCCGTTCTGCTTTTTGGTTCATTAGCTCAGCAAAGCCTTCTACCGTCCCACCAAGATGTTCCGCAATGGCTACTGCGGTATCGTTGTGTGATTCTAACATCAGAGAGTAAAGAAGGTCTTTTAAATAAAAGGTATCGCCAGCCTGCATATTTAGCTGTACATCAGGCATGGAAGCCGCATAAGAGGAAACCTTCACTTTGCTGTCCATCTTCCCGTTTTCCAGGGCAATGATGCAGGTCATAATTTTGGTTGTGCTTGCCATTGGCATCTGCTGGTTTTCATTTGAGCCAAGGAGCGTCCGTTTGCTGTCGGCATCTAAAAGGCAGTATGCCTTTGCATACATACTGTCTGGCTGCTTTTTTTTCGATAAAATAGAATAATCAGCGCCAGTAAGTGTTTTATCATTTGCCAGAAGGCTTGTTTTTGTACTACAGTAGGGTGGGAAGGATTGGAGCGCATAAGACAATCTGTCTGTCATGGAAAGGAAAAGGAGCAGCAGACTGATTCCCAAAAGAAAAAAACTGACGATTTTTTGCATGGAATTCCTCATTTCCAGTATGTTCTTTGCTATGTTATGCGGATTCCGGAAAATATATGTTGCTATTTTTTAGCAAAAGCGATAGAATTAAAATTGGTAAAAATTTGGTTTACAATAAATATACTATAATTGGAGGGCTGAACATGAGTAACACAAACGCTTTGTCAGCAAGGGACCGTATCACGGCTCTTGTCGACGAAAACAGTTTTGTTGAAATTGGTGCGAATATTACAAAGAGAAGCACAGATTTCAACATGCAGGAAAAATCAGTGCCGGCAGACGGTGTTATTACTGGGTACGGGCTGGTTCAGAACACTCCTGTCTATATTTATAGCCAGGACGCATCTGCCCTGAATGGGACAATTGGGGAAATGCATGCAAGAAAAATTGCACATGCCTATGAACTGGCAATGAAGACAGGGGTTCCTGTAATTGGTCTGATTGACTGTGCAGGGATGCGCCTTCAGGAGTCTACGGATGCACTTGCAGGCTTTGGCGAGATTTATAGGGTGAAGGCAAAAGCTTCCGGCGTCGTACCGCAGATTAGCGCTATATTTGGGAACTGCGGCGGCGGTGTTGCTGTTTTGGCAGCAATGAGCGATTTTACCTTTATGGAGGAAGGCAATGGAAAGCTTTTTGTAAATTCCCCAAATACGCTAGAAGGAAATTACAAAGAAAAGCTGGATACGGCTTCTGCCCAATTCCAGAAGGCTGCGTCAAATGTGGATTTTGTAGTGAAAGGCGAAGCAGAGCTGCTAGGGAGCGTCCGGGAGCTTGTTTCAATCCTTCCGGAAAATAATAATGATACTGCATTTTCAGATGAGTGCATGGATGATTTAAACCGAGTAGTGCCTGATTTTGCAGCAGAAGTAAAAGACCCAGTGCTTGCCCTGGAAGATATCAGTGACAATAATTTCTTTTTGGAGTTAAAAGCAGGTTATGCCAAGGAAATGGTAACAGGGTTTATCTGCCTGGATGGAATGACAGTTGGGGCAGTGGCAAACCGTACTGCTGTTTTTGATGAAAAAGGGAAGGAGAAGGAGAAGTTTGACGGACGCCTTACAACGGCAGGATGTGAAAAAGCCGCAAACTTTATTAGGAAGTGTGATGCATTTCAAATTCCAGTGCTGTCCCTTACTAATACAGAAGGGTTTGCTACTTCAGTAGAGGAGGAAAAGACAATTGCCAGCGCTGCGGCAAAGCTGACTGCCGCATTTGCAGAAGCAGACGTTGCGAAAGTAAACCTGATTGTTGGGAAGGCATATGGAAGCGCATATATTACAATGAATTCTAAGCATATTGGAGCCGATATGGTATTTGCACTTCCAGATGCGGAAATTGGCATGATGGATGCAGAAGTTGCTGCTAAGATTATGTATTCCGGTGATAAAAAAGCTGATTTGGCAAAAAAGGCGTCTGAATTTGCGGCACAGTCTGGGACGGAAGCGGCATCTCAGAGAGGATATGTGGATTCCATAATAGAACCGGAAGCTGCTAGGAAACAACTACTTTATGCATTTGAGATGCTGTTTTCAAAAAGTGAATTTCCAATTGGCAAGAAACATGGAACAATCTAAATAAGGAGAGGCATATGAAGAAGAAACTGGTTTTAATGCTTTGTGTGATTTCCTGCCTGATGTTAATGATGGGCTGCAGCCTGACAAGGGAAAATAAGAGCCTGGACAAGTCAAAGCTGACAAAATCTGCTGAGGAATTTGCTGCACAATGGTTTGAATATGATTTTAAAACTACAGTTGAGCAGTATGCAGACCAGATGAGTAAAGAGCAGGCAGATTCGTATAAAGAGTATGCAAAGATGCAGAAAAAACATGGAGCCATGAAAAAAGTTGTGGATAAGAGTTTTTCCACGGCATCCGATACGGCAACGGTTACATTGACACTTACCACTGAAAAATCCGGGAAGCTTGTATTTACAGTGATATTTAGTGAAACCGGTGAAATCAGTGACTGGAAGGCAGAAGAGTATCAGTCAATTGGTAAGACAATGGGAAGGGCCGGGCTGAATACAATTATGAGTATGGCAATTGTGTTTGCCGTTCTGATTTTCATATCATTTATCATCAGCTGCTTTAAATTTATTGGCAATGCCCAGCCAAAAGAAGCTCCGAAGGCGGTGGCGTCAGTGGCAGCTCCTGCCCCTGTACCGGAAGTTGTGCCGGAAGAGGATTTGACAGACGACCTGGAGCTGGTTGCAGTCATTACAGCAGCGATTGCGGCGGCAAGTGAGAATGAATGTACAGACGGGCTTATTGTGCGTTCGATTGTACGCCGTTCTTAAAAATTAAAATGGTACAGGGAGAATCCCTGGGTACAAATATTTGAATAATATGGAGGAAAAGAGAATGAAGAATTACACAATTACTGTAAATGGTACTGTATATGATGTAACTGTAGAAGAGGGCACAGGTTCTGGGGCTGGCGCGGCAGCGCCAAAGGCGGCAGCGCCAAAGGCAGCAGCGCCAAAGGCAGCACCGTCCGGCGCACAAGGCGCAGTAAAAGTAAATTCCCCTATGCAGGGCAAAATTATATCTGTCAGTGCAAGTGCTGGGCAGGCTGTGAAAAAGGGCGATGTCCTGATGATTCTTGAGGCGATGAAAATGGAAAATGAAGTGGTTGCACCACAAGATGGAACAGTTGCAAGTATCAATGTAACAGCAGGGGATTCTGTAGATGTAGGGGCAGTTTTGGCAACTTTAAATTAATTTAGGAGGGACTGACTTTGGATTACGTTATTACAACGTTAGAGAATTTAGCAGGTCAGACAGCATTTGCCAATATTACGCTTGGAAATTATCTGATGATTGTTGTCGGCTGTATCTTTCTCTACTTGGCGATTAAAAAAGGCTATGAGCCATTGCTCTTGATTCCAATCGCTTTTGGTATGATTCTGGTCAATATTTACCCGGATATCATGGCAGAGCCTACGGAAACGGCAAATGGCGGCTTATTGTACTATTTCTTTCAGTTGGACGAATGGAGCATCCTGCCTTCCCTTATATTCCTCGGGGTTGGTGCAATGACGGACTTTGGCCCGCTTATTGCGAATCCGGCAAGTTTTCTTTTGGGAGCTGCAGCACAGTTTGGTATTTTTACAGCATACCTTGTTGCAATCCTTTTAGGTTTTAATGATAAGGCGGCGGCGGCAATTTCTATTATTGGCGGCGCTGATGGCCCAACTTCCATTTTCCTCTGCGGTAAATTAAGGCAGACAGAATATATGGGGCCGATTGCCGTAGCGGCATATTCCTATATGTCTTTGGTGCCGATTATCCAGCCTCCGATTATGAAGCTGTTTACAACAGAGGAAGAACGTAAAATTAAGATGGGGCAGCTCCGCCCAGTATCGAAGCTGGAAAAGATTTTATTCCCAATTATCGTTACAATCGTAGTATGCCTTCTTTTACCAACTACAGCGCCGCTTGTAGGTATGTTGATGCTTGGCAACCTGTTTAAGGAGTGTGGCGTGGTAAAGCAGCTTGCAGAAACAGCATCCAATGCGTTGATGTATATCGTTGTTATCCTGCTTGGCACTTCTGTAGGGGCAACAACAAGCGCAGAAGCATTCTTGAAATTTACAACGCTTAAAATAGTTGCACTTGGCCTGGTTGCGTTTGCAGTTGGAACAACGGCTGGCGTTTTGTTTGGTAAGCTGATGTGTAAGGTGACAGGCGGAAAGGTGAACCCTCTGATCGGTTCGGCTGGTGTATCTGCTGTTCCGATGGCGGCACGTGTGTCACAGAAGGTCGGCGCAGAGGCAGATCCGACAAACTTCTTGCTGATGCATGCGATGGGGCCAAATGTGGCTGGTGTAATTGGTACGGCAGTGGCGGCTGGTGTATTTATGGCGATATTTGGGGTATAAAAGGTGAAAAGTATTTCTAAGCTAGCAAAAAACGCTGCCTAAGAAATGCTAAGTTTCACCTTGGAAAATGCAAAATCAGCATTTTCTGGTATTTCTTACAATTAGGTCTTGTTTAAGAATATGTAAGAGCAGCATTTTCCAAAATGACAGAGATAGATAATAATATTGCCTGGATAGGCAGAATGGAGGAAACATGGCAGAGATAGAAAAGAAACCTGTTAAAATTACGGAGACGATTCTCCGTGATGCGCATCAGTCTCTGATTGCGACTCGTATGACAACAGAGCAGATGCTTCCAATTATTGATAAAATGGATGAAATTGGTTACCATTCCGTTGAGTGCTGGGGTGGCGCAACTTTTGACGCTTCCCTCCGTTTTCTGAAGGAAGACCCATGGGAGAGACTTCGGAAGTTAAAAGCTGGTTTTAAGAAGACAAAGCTCCAGATGTTATTCCGTGGGCAGAATATTTTAGGATATAACCATTATGCAGATGATGTTGTGGAATATTTTGTACAGAAGTCAATTGCAAACGGTATTGACATTATCCGCATTTTTGACTGCTTAAATGATATCCGCAACCTGGAGACGGCCGTGCGTGCCGCTAATAAAGAGAACGGCCATGCGCAGATTGCCCTTTCTTACACGTTAGGGGACGCCTATACGCTTGATTATTGGAAAGATATGGCAAAGCGGATTGAAGACATGGGCGCGAAATCACTTTGTATTAAGGATATGGCAGGGCTTTTGGTTCCAGTAAAGGCAACAGAACTCGTTTCCGCGTTAAAAGAAACGGTTTCTATACCAATTGACCTTCATACGCATTATACCTCCGGCGTGGCAGCTATGACATATATGAAAGCTGTTGAATCAGGATGTGATATTATTGATACGGCAATGTCGCCATTTTCTATGGGAACAAGCCAGCCGGCAACAGAAGTAATGGTTGAGGCATTTAAAGGGACGCCTTATGATACAGGGCTTGACCAGACAAAGCTTGCAGAAATTGCTGATTATTTCCGTCCGCTGCGTGAAGAAGCGCTAAAAAGCGGCCTGATGAATACAAAGGTACTTGGTGTAAACATCCAGACACTGCGTTATCAGGTTCCTGGCGGTATGTTAAGTAACCTGGTTTCCCAGTTAAAAGAAATGGGGCAGGAGGATAAATATGAGCAGGTACTTGAAGAGGTGCCAAGAGTGCGGAAAGACTTTGGCGAGCCGCCTCTTGTTACTCCATCTTCGCAGATTGTAGGGACTCAGGCAGTGTTAAATGTGGTTTCTGGTGAAAGATACAAGATGGTAACAAAAGAATCCAAGAAACTTCTTTCTGGTGAGTTTGGGCAGACTGTAAAACCATTTAACCCAGAAGTACAGAAGAAGTGCATTGGTGATGTGAAACCAATTACATGCCGCCCGGCTGATTTAATTAAGCCGCAGCTTGCAGACCTGGAAAAGGAAATGTCACAGTATAAACAGCAGGATGAAGATGTACTGTCTTATGCATTGTTCCCACAGGTTGCTACAGAATTCTTTAAGTACCGTGAGGCACAGAAAGATAAGGTAGACGCTTCTATGGCAGATACGGAAAATAAAGCATATCCGGTATAGGAAGAAGGTTTATAGAGAGCAGTAAAAGGGCGCCGGTTTGGTGCCCTTTTCTGATTAGTACAGCGAATAGCAAGTGAAATGGCATTTGTTGTACTCCATATATTATGATGCTTATTTTAATTGAATGGGGGATTGCAGTAATGGATAATGTAAATGAAAAAGATACTTTGATTCATGGGTTAGCAGATGCTTTTGCTCAGGAAGACGGGCAGAAAAAAGAGAAAGGGACTTCCCGGTTTAATAAGGCAACAGGGACTTTGATTGCATCAAATACCTATATAAACCATGCCTTAAGCCACATTGATGAGCCAGACTGTTTCACGAAGGGAAAAGTCTATACTTGCAGCCAGATTGAAAATGATTTTACTAAAATTATTTCTGACAGTGGAAAAGTAATCCAGGTTAATATTAATGATCCAGATTTTACTTTTAAGATTAATCCAAGAAAGTCAGGGAAACATAATCAGGATAATAGGGAATTATAAATAATATAATTATAGATCCTCAGGGGATGGAAAGATATGGAAAAAAGGAGCGCAGGAGAGGGACTGGAACAAAGGCTGGAGCTATCCTTGCTGTATGATTTTTATGGAGCGCTGCTAAAAGAGAATCAGCAAAGAATGTTTGAAGCTTATATATTAGAAGATTATAATTTTTCAGAAATTGCCGCCCAGGAGGGGATTTCCCGGCAGGGTGTGTATGATGCAATTAAGCGGGCTTCCCGGCAGCTTCGGGGATATGAAGGAAAACTTGGCCTGGCAGGCAGGTTTGAGAAGCAGAAGTCGATGGTTCAGGAACTCAGTCAAGAAGTCCAGGGATTACAGATGCCAGGAGAAGAAAAAAAGTGGGAAAAGGTTTTTCGGATTCTGGAAAATATTTTAGAGGAATCATAAAAAAGGGCACCGCCAGCGCTGGTGCCCTAGCAAGAATTGCTTCGCAATTCTTGTCGATAACCACTAAGATTACAGCAATTTCCTATAAAATAAAAAAGGGAATGCTTTAAGCATTCCCCTGAAAAATCTCTGGCTTTTTTGTTATGTACATTTAACGGTTTGTAAGATACTGTCCATCTGTTGAAGTAGATGAATTTCTTAAATCCTGTGTAGATTTAAGTTTTAATTTGGACTTCTTAATAGTGAACTTAAATGTCTTTAAACCGCCCTGTGGAACAGAAACTTTTTTGCTCTTTAAGCTATAGGTACCAATTACTTTCTTAGATGGATTTTTCACAGTAATCTTGATATTTTTTAACTGAAGAACTGTTTTTCCACAGTTATTTAAGAAATGTGCATTAATTACAAGATTTCCTTTTTTGTCATAGGACATCTTGTGTACGCTGAATCCAGCGTTTCCATAAGTAACTGTCTGTGTAGTAAGCTTTGAACTGCTGTATGTATTAGCTTTTACCGTTACGATACATTTTGCAGAAGAACCATTCTCATCTGTAGCTGTGATAGTAGCACTGCCTGTCTTTTTAGCAGTCACTTTACCACTGCTGCTTACTGCTGCAACACTGGATTTGCTGGAAGTCCATTTTACTTTGCCAGAAGCGTCTGATACAGAAAGCTTTGAAGAAAATCCTTTCGTAAGTACAAGGCTGCTGCTGCTCATCTTAATGGAAGCAGTATCCTGGTCAATCAGCACTATATACTTGGTATCTGCGCCAAAGGTAAGGGAGATATTGTAATCGCCTGCAATTGGCTGCTTCCAGTCAAGTGAATAAGTATATACCCCGGCTGTGGTAAGATATTCCCATGCATTATTATCTGTGGCGAGTACGGATTCTTCAAAAACCTTTTCATTGCCTGCAGATGTAATAGAGCAGGTTAAATCAACCGGCTGTGCTACAAGGACGTCAATATAAGTATATGTAGTACTTGGGATATTGAACGTATAATTGACAGGTGTATTAGCAGTAGCATCGCCTGACTGCTCTAAAAGAGTAACATACTCTGCTGCATCTGCCTTGTTTGGTGCGACAATAAGACTGCTGAGGCAAAGTGCAGTTGTCAGGGCAAGCGCTGTTGCCTTTGTCTTTAAATTAGATAATCTCATGTTTTTCCTCCTTAGACATTTTCTAAAATTTTCCCTAAAAGATATGGAACATTAACATTTTTAGGGTATTAACACTGTTATTATACTAGATGAACTAAAAAATGGCAAGAGCAAATAGGATATTTTAAGAAAAGGTGTTTTTGTACTGTTACTATTCACAGCCAATCGTAGCCGGATCTCAATAAAAAATCTCTTCCCC
>CAJUJR010000096.1 GCA_910586605.1 uncultured Lachnospiraceae bacterium
TGCGCCTAAAATTTCTTTTATTTTGAAAAATCTAACCGCACAGGTGGAAAAATTTCCAAGTTAATTTCCTTATTTTGTATATTGCATAGTCCGATTCCTTCCCTTGCGTTATCCAACAGGTTTGAGAAAAGGATGCATAAATCCATATCTGTTACAAAGCAATTTTTGGAAAATTGCCCGCCATAGTGAAATTGGACAGATGAATCTAATTTGCTTACCGTATGGTTAATTACCGCATCTACAATTGTATTTCCAACAGTGATGATATTAGTCTGTATTTGTTCAGAAGAAAGGGCGTTTAAATATATTGCCAGTTCTTTGTATTCTTCTTTGTGTACCAGTTCTTGCAGGGAAAGGATATGATTGTGGAAATCATGGCGGAATTTCCGCAAATCATTGTTCTTTTGCTGCAAGGAAAGATACTGTTCTTTTTCTAATTCAAGGCTTTTTTGGTTGATGGCGTCCATTTGCCGGAGTTTTTGGTAAGAGTGGCGGAGAAAAAAGTACAGGAAAAGCATGATAACAGTCATAATAATTAAAAGCAGGGCGGCAATAACGATAACAAGACGGCCTGCTTTGTTTGCCTTATCATAATAAATATAAGGTACAGATAGTATTAAAATGAAATCAACTATTGTAACAGACATAATGGCTGCATATCCTATAAAATTAATATTATGGATAAAGTTGATGCATTTTTCCTGGTAACTTTTTAGCAAAAAAGAACTCAGCACCATAATAACAAATGTAACGCAATCGATATATGCGGTTGGGAAATTTGGCAATTCTTCTGTTATACCTAAAAGCATAAGTGAAATGATAGATATTGTTTTACATATAATAGCTTCGGTAAAAATAAATAGAGTGCCCCAGTAAATTTTGTATTGGATTTTATCATGAAATAGTAACGCCATAACAATAATTGCAGTGAAGGTATTTGGACACGAAAATGGCAATCTATGCCAAATTATGTGCCAGAAGACAGAAAGGCAAAAAGCTGAAAACAGGCGGCCCCAATTTTTTGAAAGAGGGAACCCTAGCAGAAAGAAAAAAACGGAAAACATTGCTGTCAGTTCCAGCAAATATTCAAGGGTATTTATAAATTTCATTGCATTACCATCCCTATAGAAGTATTTTGCACTATATTTTTGATTATACAAGGAAGCAGGATATAATGTCAACTTTTGTAGAAAAATATCCTTTTTATTCCCGTGAAGCCAGAGGTTCATAAAAAATTCATTATTAGTTCAAGAATTGTTCATAAAACATGCTGTTCAGAACAAAAATGTGCTGTTTACAACATTTTTGTTCCATCTGCTTAAATATTTGGTATAGTACTATTGTATAAAACTTTTAAGTACTGTTAAAGGAGGTGAAAAGATTGATTCCGGTATTTTGCAGTAGTTTATGGGATGAATTATGGGAGTACCTTTTTGGCAAAAAGTGATTCCTTAATCCAGGTATATTAGGGAATCATGCCAGGTGATATAAACCAAAGCAAGCCTGGCAGGGGGCAGAAGGTGATATATTATATATTAGGGCTATAATCAGCTTATATGTTAAATGCCTGCTAGTTGGCAAAAAGACATATTGGCTGCCTGCTTCTGCAGGCTGGTATTGTCAATCGGATTATAGCCCTATTCTATATGATGGTTTGCCGGAAAGTCAGTGCGTAAAAAAGTGAAGGTAAAGAGGTGAAGGATAAAAGGAAATTTATTACATATAAAATTTCACATAGACGTTTTTTTACTTGTATAATTATGAATTTAGAAGGAGGATTTAATTATGATTAATAAAAAGTAGATAAAATGGTTTTGAAAATTATTATAACGCTATTTTTAATGCTTTTAGGCACAACAAAGGCATCTGCACAAATTGTTGGGGAAAGTGAGCCAAATAATACAAAAGATATGGCACAACTAATTCAAGCTACTAAAGAAACGGCAATTCAGGCAGCGACTGGGAGTCGGACAGATCAATATGTAGTTATGGGAAGTACCAGTATGAAAGATATTGATTGGTATAAAGTATATTTATCTAAAGGAACGCAATATGTAAATTGTAATGATAATGATTTTAATTTTTGGGTATATGATGAAATGGATAATAATATATTATATCAATCGTATACAAAAGCTCCTTTTGGTTCTCGGGTATATCCATTTGAAGCATATTATAGCGGATATTATTATATAAAAGTACAAGGGACGAATTCAGTATCTCAGAATTATAAATTAGGAGTAGGAGACCATACATATGCACTTGCACATTGCAAGATAAAATTTGGCAGTATAAAGATGTCTAATAAAAAGGATTATGTACAAGAATTTAATCTTTCAGAAAATAATGATATACCAAAAGGTACATTAGTGTATTAGATGGTGTTGAATGGTGTTCTGTCAACTAGGGCTACTGGGGCAATAATAGATAATATTTCTCAAAGTTCAAAAATGTCTTTAGTTCCGCCGATATATAAATTATCAAATATCAGTAACAAGGGATTAGATTTAAAATCACATTGGAAGATAACAATTGGTTATAAAAAGGATTCAACAATTAATCCGGAGTTATTTCTGTATTTTGTTTATCCAGTAACATCAGAATTTTTACCAAGTGATGAAATAATAATTAATATATGATTATTATAAGATTTGATTTTCAAGTCAGGGGTTTTATTTGTGTCAACTTTTAAAGGAGGATATGTAAATGAATGCAAATACTTATGTAAATTTTTGCACATCAGATATTATACAAAAAATTGATATAAAGAATGTACAGCCAAATATGCCTAAGAAGAAAAAGATGGATTCAGAAGTAGATAAGAATTTATTTGGTAGGGATACTTTACCATTAGAAAAAGATGATATAGAACGATTTTGTTTTAGGACATATCAAAAAAACAGTACTAAGTTTGAGGTTGTACATGGTTTTCTTCCACAAAAATTGGTAGATATAATTAATAGCGGAGTTGGATTAGGGAAAAGAGATGATATATATTCATACAATGGTGTAAGTTTTTCAAAAGAATCTATCCCATCGCTTAGTCAAGTTAAACCTATCGAAGTGAAAGCAGAAAACAATATTATTTCATTTGGAAGTTATCAGTATTTCAAATATGTTTCAAAAAATGGACAGGAATATTATATGCATTCAGGTGCTACAGGTTTTGGAGCCGCTTTTTCAGAAATATTGCGGGGTGTTGAATATAGTAGGGAGGCTTTTCGGTATATTGATTTTTGGAATCAGACAATGGTAGTTACAGGGCCGGACTTGCCAGGAGAGGAATTTTCTAGAAGTGAGGTTAAATCATATTTAGAAGATGCAGGGATTCAACCAGGCTTTTTTACTGTTAATATGAAAGAGAAAAGTAATGTATTGTTCTATTCACAAGGGAAATATGCAAGTACAGTTATTAGAAAGAAAGATTATGATAGTATGTATAATAATCTGACTAAATCAGGGAATGGGCTTACAGCAAATTTGTTGTGTGGATATGAACCAGGAAGTGTAATTAAGGTAGGTGGAAAAGAGTATGTTTTGAGTGAAAGCCATACGTTAGACTTACCATATGGTGCAGATATTTATGATATGGAATTTCCTAAAATTCCATTGTAAACTTTGATTGTTAATTCAAGTGTATAGATTGAAATATCATTCTAAGGCTGCACAAAATGCATCTTAAGAATGATTAAAGAAAAAATATAAAATGACTATTCAGGGAGGTTTTTCTGGATAGGGCGATGGAAAGGCATCAGCAAAGGCTGGTGCCTTTTGTGGCTCTATAGGAGAAATTGTACTGAAACATCAGCGTTGCATGTAAGTATGAGAACCAGGGAATGGGTACAAGTATAATGTAATAGATTGTATACTTGTATTCGCAAATGTCAAAATTCAAAATGGAATGGTTGACAATAGTGCAATATGACGAATAGATATGGAAAAAATAATTTAAGTGTTGACAAATTTCATAAAAAGTTATAGGATTATGGAAATGATTTTTGTGTTATTTTATAATAAATACTTAATGCAAGTTATAGTTTTTATAAAATTTTCATAAAATGGTTTTTCGCGGCCTCATTAGAAAAATAACATGAGAGGAGGGCAGAAAGTTGCTTATTAACAGTTCCTAAGATGGGGCACGTACATAAAACAGAAGTCAGGAGATATATTGGCCAAACGTCTAATAGCAATCCAGTGAAGCTGACATGACGGACGAGAAGAAGAGACTTCATAATAGGTTAAGAAGGAGGAAAGTGATTATGAGAGTTAAAAAATTGTTAGCCATGACAGTAGCATTTTGCATGGCTGCAACGGGGATTCCGTTGTCCGGTATTGGGGTGGATGTACAGGCAGCAAGTAATGATGGCGCTGTATTTAAAGGGGAAGAGTGGTTTGACCAGAATGATGTATTTCAGGTAAACAGGGAGGATGCCCATACAAGCTTTGTTGGGTTTGACAATGCAGAGAGCGCAAAGAGCCCTGAATTGAGAAAAAAGCATGAAACGTCGCCATACTATCAGTCTTTGAATGGGACATGGAAATTTGAGTGGGTAGAATCCCCGCACGAAAGGAATACGGAATTTTTCAAAGATGGATATAATGTCAGCAGTTGGAAAGATATAAAAGTCCCTGCAAACTGGCAGACAGAAGGGTATGGTTCTCCAAAGTATACAGATACACGCCTTCCATGGGAAGGGACGGAAGATCCAAGGGCAAATTATGGGCTGCCCGAAGACAGCCCAAGAGGCATTGCGCCAACGGTTTATAATCCGGTAGGTTCTTATAAAAGAACATTTAAAACCCCGGCGGATTGGGACGGAAAAGAAGTTTTTGTATCTTTCCAGGGGGTGGAATCTGCATTTTATGTATGGATTAATGGGCAGAAAGCTGGGTATAGCGAGGACAGTTACACGCCCGCAGAATTTGATATCAGCAAATATTTAAAACCGGCTGGTGGGGAAAATACAATTTCTGTACAAGTATACCGATGGTCGGATGGAAGCTATTTGGAGGATCAGGATTTTATCCGCATGAGTGGTATTTTCAGGGATGTATTTTTATTTGCAAAGGACAAAGAGGCATCTTTGTTCGATTTTGCATATACGTCTGATTTGGATGAAAAGTATACAAACGCTACATTCCACTTTGAAGTAACGTTAAGGGGATATGGTGAAAAGGCGGCAAGTGGATATACCGTGGAAAGTATTTTATATGATAAGGCAGGGAAAGAAGTCTTTAAGAAAGAACTGAAAGATTTTGCATTTAAAGCTTCTGATGACAAACGGTATTTCCAGGCAGTTTCTGAATTTTCGCAGGAAGTTACAGCTCCGGCACTCTGGTCGGCAGAGGAGCCAAACCTCTATGAGATGGCAATTGTTTTAAAAAATGCAGAAGGTGGCATTGTGGAAACGGCAGGGATGCATGTTGGGTTCCGGGAAATTGAAATCGTCAGAAAAGGAACCAACAAGTCACAGATTCTTGTAAATGGCGCGCCAATAATGATTAAGGGTGTAAACCGCCATGAGACTACTTTGGAGGGCGGCAGGAGCATTACAGAAGAAAGCATGGTGCAAGATATCCTTCTGATGAAGCAGTATAACATCAATTCCGTGCGTAATTCACATTATCCAAATGATGCGAAATGGTATGACTTGTGTGATGAATATGGGCTTTATATGATTGATGAGGCAAATATTGAATCACATGGGCTGAACGATTATATTCCCCAAAGCGACCCACAGTGGATTGCAGCATGCAAAGACAGGATGAGAAGTACCATTGAACGCAGTAAAACCCATGCAAGCATTATGTCCTGGTCTTTGGGAAATGAAAGCTACAATGGCGATGTCTGGGCAGAACTTGGCAAGCTTTGTAAGGAACTCGATCCAACGAGGTTTGTGCACTATGAAGGCTGGCGGGATATTGACGAAGTGGACGTATGGTCCAGGATGTACCGCCGTGTGAATAACCTTGGGGTTGATGATAAAATAAAGAATCCGCTTGGATGGTGGGGAGAACATGGGACAAAGCCTGCATTCCAGTGTGAATATGCCCATGCGATGGGAAATGGCATTGGCAATCTGGACGAGTATTGGGATGTGTATGAAAAATATCCAAATCTCCAAGGTGGATTTATTTGGGACTGGGTTGACCAGAGCCTTGAAGTTAAGACGCCGACAGACAAGCTTTTAAAAGAGGAAGGGAAAAACAACCTGGAAGTTCTTTTAAAGGGCAGCCTGGTTGAGGACGGAAAAGAAGGGAAAGGCATGGATGGGTATGCACAGGTTTACAATGATAAGTCCCTTCATCTGTCAGGCCATGATGCACTTACGTTGGAAGCATATGTAAAGCCGGAAGGTGTTAAAAAGCAGAGGGATAATGATGGCTCTGGAGGGTTGGATGTTTCTGAATATAACCAGACAGCCCCAATTATTACAAAAGGTAATGATGAATGGTGCAACTCTGAATCATATGGCCTGAGAAGGCTTGTAGATGATAAAAATGACGTCCTGGAGTTTTATATCCGCGGCGGAAAATATGATGATGACTGGGGGGTATATGAAAAAGCGGCGGCACAGTTTAAAACGCCAGAGGATTGGGCAGATAATTGGCATCATATTGCAGGAACCTATGATGGGACAAACTTAAAGTTGTATTTGGATGGAAAAGAAGTTGCATCTGCAACAAGTGATTTTGGGATTGTTTCTGGGCCAAACCCAGTAGGGATTGGGGCGGATTTAACCTATGATGCACAGAATCCGAATGTTCCGGCAAACTTTAAAGGTGTAATTGACAATGTTAGGATTTATGATAAAGCGCTGTCTTTGGATGAATTAAACAATGCTGGAAGAAAAGCAGATGGCAATACATTATTATGGCTTGATTTTAACAGCACAACAGATAAGGAATATGCAAAGGATTCTTACTACAGCTTTGGCGGGGACTGGCAGGATATTCCAGAGGGAAACCCAAACAACAAAAACTTCTGTGCAAACGGCTTGGTATCAGCAGACAGGACGGTGCAGCCGGAACTGGAACAAGTAAAATATATCTATCAGAATGTTGGGATTGAAGATGCAGGTGTTTTAGAGGGAAAAGTGAAAATATCCAATAAATATCTGTTTACGAACCTGAATGCATTTGATGCTTCCTGGGAACTGATTGAGGATGGGAAAGCTATCCAAAGCGGAAGCTTTACAAATAGCCAGATGGATATAAGGCCGGTAGAGGATTCCACAGAGGAAGTTAAAACATATGGTGAAAAAGAAATTACAGTTCCATTTACAAAACCAGAGTTAAAAGCAGGGGCAGAGTATTTTGTAAATATTAGCTTTAAATTAAAAGAAGATACTTCCTGGGCGAAAAAAGGGCATGAAGTTGCCCATGGGCAAATTGCAGTTCCATTTGATGTACCTGCAGTAAAAGCGCTTACAGAAGAATCTTTAGATAAGCTGGATTTGACAGAAGACCAGGATTCTGCTGTGGTTACAGGAAAAGATTTTGCGGTTACATTTGATAAGTCAGCAGGGACAATAAAAGACTTTACCTATCAGGGCAAAAAACTGTTAGAGAGCGGCCCGCAGCCAGATTTTTGGAGGGCGCCAACAGACAGTGACCTTGGCTTTTATTCAGCATCCGAATATGATACCTGGAGATATGCAGGGGCTGATAAAACGGTGGCTGATGTAACTACGAAAAAAATTAATAATGGTATGGTTGAAATAACAATAGAATCCAAGCTTCCAACGGTAACCGAATCTTCTTACCGCCAGAAATTTGTAGTATATGGGACAGGCGATATAAAAGTAACAAGTACATTGACGCCAGGGGCTGGGCTTCCAGAAATTCCAGTGGTAGGAAACAGCCTGACGCTTCCAAAAGAATTTTCAAATGTAACCTGGTATGGGAAAGGGCCAGATGAGAATTATATTGACAGGCAGTCAGGATATGAAATCGGAGTTTACAAAAAGAATGTGGATGAGTTCTTTATTGATTACATTAAGCCGCAGGAAACTGGAAACAGGACAAATACACGCTGGGTTACTATGACAAATAGCGACGGAGTAGGGCTTCTGGCAAAAACAGATGTACCAATGGAATTTAGTGCATTGTATTATACAGCGGAAGAATTAACAAATGTAATGCATTCTTATATGTTAGGGGACAAGGAGAAAATTACGCTCCGCCTGAACCAGCGTCAGATGGGGCTTGGAGGTGATAACTCTTGGGGTGCAAAACCGCTTCCTGCCTATTTGAACCCATCGGATCAGGTTTATGAATATACTTATACAATAAAGCCAGTTTCTACGGCAGATGTAGATGCTTCCATGAAGGAATCTAAAATTGTATTGCCGGATGGCAGCGGCAGTGTTGCGCCTGAGCAGCCACAATTAAAGAAAGGCGATACCGTTTTATACAAAAATGTATATTATAAGGTGCTTGATCCAAAGAAAAAGACAGTTACAGCAGTAAAGGGCAAAAATAAGAAGCTTACAAGCGCTGTAATCCAGTCCCAGGTTACTATTAAAGGCGTGAAATGTAAGGTAGTGCAGATTAGCGATAAGGCATTTAGCGGATATAAGAAACTTGCCAAGGTAACAATTGGCAAAAATGTCAAGACAATTGGCAAACAGGCATTTAAGGGGAGCAGTAAATTAAAGAGCGTTACAGTTGCAAAGGGATCTGTATTAAAGATAATAAAGAGTAACGCCTTTAAAAATACTTCTGCAAAAATAACTGTAAAAGCGCCAGGGATGAAAACAAAACAGAAGAGTGCTTTGTTGAAAAAGATGAAAACAGCGGGCATGAACAAAAAGGCAAAAATTAAATAAGTATCGTTAAAATGTTGTAGCAAAAAACAGCAGTTATCTGTGCAAACGGATAGCTGCTGTTTTTGGGCTATAGAAACGTTATGTATTAGCATAGTTATCTGATTTGTTATGTAAAGGACTTTTTAATCAAGTTTACAAAAAATTTACATTTCAGGGCAAAAAAATAGAGCCAAGAACCTATTTTTTAGATTCCTGGCTCTATAACTCTGCCTATGCGCTTCTATCAGCTTTTAGTTGTTTGACTTCCTCAAGAGAAAGTCCTGAAATATTAATGATTTCTTCTAAAGCATATTTGCCAGCCGCCAACATACGGAGCGCAACCTCTTTCATTCCCTCTTTCAATGTTTGATTCCTCATATCTTCCATAGCCTGGCACATGATTTCGATTCCCTCCTTGCTCTCCTTAAAAAATCTCACTCTGCCTGCCAATGTTCCATAGTACATATCCGCTGCGTCTGTGAAGGAGAAGTCATGCATTAATTTCCCGACTGGCGTATCTCCACGGTAAGCACCATTTACATACAGTATGTGCGAACCGTCCTCAAATCTTTCCCCGGTTCCTAAAAAGCACCGCTCAATCGGATAGAGCGGCCACCCTTTTCCCATTACATCATTCTCTGTGATAAAGATTACCCATCTGGTAGCCGCCTTCTACGCCGTAAAAAGATTGAATCGGAATGCCTGCCTGATCCAGCGAATCCAAATCTCGCATAATCGTTCTGGAAGAAACTTCAAATTCTTCTGCTAATTTCTGTGCTGATGTCCGACCATGATTTAATAAATAAACAACAATGCTTATGAGTCGGTCAATCTTCATCTTTATATCCATTCCTTTCTGTCCCAGTATAACAAACAAACTATGACACCATTATGTCATAGTTTGTTTAAAGAAGCAATTGTTTCAAATTTTTCCTAACAAATTTCCAGAGAATCTTCTGCATCCACCCACATCTGCATATTGCCATCAAGAAAAAGTCTTACATATTCAAGCGGCTCGTCTATTGCTATTGCCAGAGCATTTAAGGCACATTCCAATCCGGGAGTGGTTTTCAATCCTTCTTCTGCTTTATTGCAGTCTATCCGTAAAAAGTATCCAGCATAGGTGTATACATCAATGCTGTTATGGTGGATGTTGTAGGCTGCATAAATAGTATTCATTTCTATTTGTCCTCTTTTCGTTGATTGAAAGTTACTATTCACAGCCAATCGTAGCCGGACTTAAGGAAATAAAAAATATCTT
>CAJUJR010000097.1 GCA_910586605.1 uncultured Lachnospiraceae bacterium
CAGATGTGCCGGCTGACACAGAAATTACTGTAACAAAAGATGGCGCTAACATTGAAGGTACTGCAACAAAAGAAGGCGCTAAGGCTACATTCGTAAGCAAATCCAAATTTGCAGTAGGCACATATACAATCACAGCAAAGCTTGGCGATGCTACTGTTAGCAAGGAAGTTGTAGTTTCAGCAGAGCATGTTGAAGAAATCAAGGTTACAAGCACACAGGCTCTCCTGAAAGCAGATGGTAAGAAGAAAACAGCTATTGTGTACTATGATGTTTACAACCAGTACGGTACTTCAATGAGGGGCTCAACATCTATTACATGGACTGCAAGCTCTGGCAATGTAAAGGCAAACAAGTCCACAGGGCGTCTTGAAGTTACAAGGACAGATGCTGAATTCAGATATGGTGACAAGCTTTATCTGGTAGGTGTTGATGCAAAGAGTGGCAAGACTGCACAGGCAGAAGTTGCAATCGGTCTGGAACAGGCTATTGACAGTGTTGAGTTTATAGGATTCCTTAATACAAAAGGCACTGTACCTGCAACGGTAAAAGACCTTCCAAAAGAACTGCCTGCTGATTTCCCAGCAAAGACATATGTGATGCTTTATTCTGTAAAGGATCAGGATAACCAGGTTATGGATGCATCAACTTCTAATATTGAAAATCCTAGCGGTGCAGCTATCACATTTACTTCTGACAACCCAATGGTATTAGATGGCAGCAAGATTAAAGATGGCAGCATTTATACAGTTGATGGCACAGAGTACAGTTCTGCAACAATGGAACCTGGCATGAATGCCGGAAAAGGCGGCGAAGTAAACCTGCTTGTTATTTCTAATAAGACAGGAAAACAGTCTAAGATTAACTTTGTTGTTGGTGCGGCAAAGAGCCTTAAGACATTCACCATTGGCACCCCTTCAAAAACTGTTGCGGATGGTGACCAGTGGGTATCCATCCCATTTGAGGCAACAGATACGGAAGGCAAGAGCGTTAAGAATTACGAAACAATTGTACGTTCTACAAATACTTTGACATTAGGCACAAGTGACAGCAACAGTGAACTGTGGCTGCAGGAAAATGAAGATGGAACAGCGGCATTATATTGGTCTGATTCATTAAGTGCAAATGCATTTGAGAACACTTCTGCATTTGATAACATGGACCGTAATGTATCTCTGTATGCAACAGTAATCAACGGTGAGGGCAGCAACATTATGCTTCCTGTTTCTGACATGAGACGTCCGGTTACTGTAAGCAAGGTAAAATTAAATGATGATGATGCAGATGCATTAGTTGAGCGGGCTACAGCCAGCGTTGACATCACTTCAGACAAGGTAACTTATTTAGACCAGTATAATGAGCCGCTTGCCAGCGGGATAGCAGAAGCTTTCTTTAAGAAAGCAGCAACAGGTGCAGTAGCAAACAACCATTTTTATGGCGTTAAAGCTGATGTGGCTGACAATGCTGATAAGCATATGGGCTTAGCTTCAGATAGTGTTGCTATTGGTACAGATGCCAGAAAGACTATAAATTATACAGCTACAGCAGGGGTGCAAGAAACAGAAGTAGAAAGCAAGAATGAGAAGGGGGAGACCGTTAAGGTAAAAGTTAGTGAAAAAATAGTAATAGCAGACCCTATTAAATACTCCGTTGTAGAATGCAGCAGCAACAGTTCTACAGTCTCTGACTGGGATGAGACAGGCAAGGCTCTGAATGTTTCTTATACTGTAGTGCCAATGACAAAACTTTCAAACGTATCTTTGAAGGCTATAACAAAACTGCAGTTAGATACCGATATGTCTTCTAAAGAGAACGGCAACACAATTAGTGGCAGTGCTTTAGATGTTCCTGCTACAGGTACCCTTAATATCCTGAACAAGGAGGCTTTGAATGCCAGAGTTGGAGTAACAGGTGTGTATGCTTCAAAAACTTTAACAGTACCAAGTGATTTCTACGAAGTTGTAACAGGTGGTGCATTTGAAGTTGACGGTGACAAAATCAACAAGATTGCAGATGAGCAGATCCGCTGGGATGAGTTGTATGATGCAAATTCAGCCAGATATACCAGGAAAGATGCCGTAAAACGCCTTTCTGTAAAGGTATATAACAATACAGAAAAGACTGGGAAGACAATCGGAACGCCAAGCACAAACGTTAAGGTTTCTGATGGCGCTTCCGTTCCAACAGAAATCCAGTTTACACAATGGGATAGTGGTGTAATAACTTCCGGTAAAGTAACGCCTACTGACCTTGTTGCTCCAAAGTTTGATCATAAGCAAACTGGTAATGCATGGTGGTCTAACAACGTTGCTGATGACAAGAATAATATTCGTGTAATTGTGCTTGACCAGTATGGCGCAGTATATAAGGATGGTGGCAATTTCGCAGAGGTAGAATTTGCAATATCTGATGTAAAAGAAAACACAGATGAATTCGCCCATGTTCCAAACAGCTTCCTGGTAAGCGGAAACAATTCCAAGGATGCAGAGATTACAGGTGCAGAGATTAAGGATACCTTTAAGCTGACAGCAACTGTTGTTGGCACATCCGTTACAGCTTCTATCCCTGTAACAGTAACTGCAGACTCTAAGGCAAAAATCAGTACAAAGACAGTAAATAATACTGATGAAGAATTCCGTAAGAAAAAATTAGGTTACACTAGGTAAGCTAACCTAAAGCATTGTAATTTCCTATACTCCTTCCCCAATATGGGGAGGGAGTATTTTATACTTAGGAAACAGGAAAAAACAGTATTATAGTCATATGCAGAGAAAAAATTCTGGTAAAACAGCCAGAAACCGCCTGTTTTTCTTTTGGATGCAGATTCCATCCCTATTTAAAATATGTTTGAAATTGTTTATTACAAGATATGCTTCACACTTTAGGAAGTGCAGCAGGCTGCATTGGTTCTTGTGCACACATTGAACTAGACGCAATGCTTGTAAGGAACTGAAAGTTCCCGGAAGGAATTTTAAACACGCTACAGCAAGGGATTGCATTAGAAATGTGCAACTATATCGCAGGATATTAGGACAGCAGGCAGAAAGGAATCAAATGAAAGCAAGAAATAAATTGGTGGGGGTACTTTTTTTGGCACTTTGTCTTTTTACGGGATGCGGGAAGACACAGACTAAAAATGCGACAGAATCTTCAATGTCAAGTATAACATCTGAAAAAGGAACTGCTCCGGCAGATAATACCAAGGATTCCAATGAATCCTTTTTAAATCAAGATGAGAAAGCCGAACAGACTCCTGTCCCTAAAAAAGCTGCCATATCCCTGAAGGAAGACTATTCAGATAGTGGAAGGTCTGTCTCTGTTTTAGGATTAAAAGAATATTCAAAACTGAAAGGCGATTTTGGTGTAGATAAACCAGGGAAAGGGAGTGTTTTTCTGGTACTTTTCCTGGAAATTGAAAACAGCAGTAAAGAAAAGACGTATATTAACCCATATGAGGTAACAGGCAAGGCAGACGGAAAAGAATTGGAGAATACAGTCCTTGTTAACCAGCCTGAGGGTTATCCGACTCTTTTTACCAATATTGAATCCGGAATGTCGCAAAAAGGGTTCATAGTGTGGAAGGTTCCTGTAAACTGGAAGAATTTTGAGTTTTCCTATACAGGCTGGAAGGGAAGTGATGGACTGACCTTAGAGGCATCTTTTTCCAAAAAGAATTTAAAAGATCCAAAAGCTTATTAGTGCATATTTGCCCCACTGCAAGCAGCGGGGCTGTTGGTTTGGCTTTCTGCGGAAAAGAGCTGCTGTGCCAGCTTAGCATTGGCATGGCAGCTAACATTATAAATGTGGTTCGTAATAAAATCTGGTTATAACTGCCATAGCAAATTAAGTTTATTCATTGTGTCCCCTTTGCAAGAGGCTGGAGCCTGTTAAAAACATGGGGATAATTTAATGTTGGGGATTTGCAGGGCAAACTATACCATGCACCATATGCAAAGTTTCTATGTTTTAACGTAACGCTCCCTTCTCTTTTTTGACATATGTTGCGATAGGAATAATAGGCAGCGATTTGCATAGAGAATAAGAAAGCAATACCCATAGGAGTTGAATCATACAAAGAGATTATTAACGATGACTATTGCTATATTGATAAGACACTGTTAATAATCTCTTTGTATCAAAGCGAGTGTCAGTAGTACATTTGATAATGACAAGACATTCTGTACAGATAAGTTAGGTTATAAGAAATAATTGCTTTAAAACAACAAAGCCATAATATTGTAGGGAGTTTCACAGGCCGTATGGCCTGTGGGCTTCCTTTTTTATCAGATTTAAAAGGAGATGTTCAACATGGCAAAAAAACCAAAACCCCACTGCAGGCAAGCTTGTGTTTGACCTGTTGCATATGTGAGGAGAAAAATGATATTCTTTACAATGGGAATGCGGAGCTTTCCATCTTTTATTTCTCCGACAGTTTTACCATACAGCTTTTTTTACAGAAACAAATCCCGTACTTTAAAATATGGGGATACCCTTCCTCTATAAGGGCATCCGTATAATTTTTTTCATCTATCTGCTTTAATGCTTCTTGGCAAAGATTTTCCATCTCGGTAAATTTTTTTGCACGTTTCAACTCCAATATGACTGCTGGCTGCTGCTCGTCATATGGTATAAGTATAATGTCATACCGCCCATTGCCACTTTCCAGCTTGGACTTTTTCCTGTAGTCCTGCAGCCCGCCAAGAAGGCCAAGCAGGAAGCCGTGGTAGAACTTTTCAGCGCTGTCCATAAAGCTGATGCTTTCACGGAGCTGCTGTTTCAGTAAATTTTCTGCTGTTTCTGTGTCCCCGGATAATATGGCATGGTATAAGCCAGAGAAATCCATTGCCTCCGTTTTTTGGTGAAACCATTCTTGTATAGTATTGTTATAGATATAACGGACTTCCCTGTTAGGGATTTTCATTTCCAGGTAAATCATATCTGACTGGAAACTCCTGCCGGCTGCTTTCAGGTAGCCGGTAAAAAACAGGAAATTCCAAAGGTTATCTTTTGACTGGTGTATATCTCCATAGGTAATATCCTCATGGATTGGCTTTTCTATGGATTCCCCCGCGAGCAGGCGTTCGATTTCATGTACGGTGCTGCTGTCTGATTTTACAACCAGTTCGTGGATAATGCTGTTGGAGGAAGTGTTTGACCAATATGGTTTAGGAAATTCCGTATTATGTGAAACTATGTCGTCCACATAATTTAGTATGCTCCAAGGGTTATATACTTCCGTGCCTCCAAATAGATACCCGTTATACCATTCTTTTATCTCCTCTTTCTTTTGGCCGATACCATAAAAGGAAAGAAGGCTGTCTATTTCATCCTGCATAAACCCGAAAAACTCGGAATAGCTTTCATCCAGGACGGAATTTATTTTTAAGTTATTCAGACCGGTAAAAATACTTTCCCTGCTGATGCGCAGGCAGCCTGTGATAACTGCAAACTGCAGGGAGTCATTGGTTTTTAAGGCAGACTCTAACAGAGAGCGCATAAAATCCACCATTTGTCTATAAAACCCTTTAAAATATGCATTTTCCAGTGGCACATCATATTCGTCAATCAGTATAATTGTTTTCCGGTGGTGGTATTTCCCTAAACAATCTGACAGGAATTTTAGGGAAAATGTATAGTCTGCTATTCCTGCAGTACGTTCAAGAATGGTATTATAAAGTTTTTTTTGTGCTAGAGTTAATATATTTCCCTCCAACAGGTAGGCATGCCGTTCAAATTCAGAGACAATATCTGTTAAAATTCGGTGATAAGCCATTTCAAAATTCGGCTGTTTTGCTGATTTCATGGACAGGAAAATGACAGGGTATTTCCCCATATGGCAAGTAAACTGCCTGCCTGCCCCCATAATCTTTTTGCCCTCAAAATATCTAGAATTATCCACAGTTTTGCCATCCGAATCAATTTCCTCTTCAAAAAAGGTGCGGAGCATGCTTTGTGCAAGTGTTTTCCCAAAACGCCGTGGACGGATGAAAAGGGTAACTTTACTCTTTTGCGTTAATAAGTCCATAATTAATCGTGTTTTATCAATATAGTAATAATCACTGTCAATAATTTCTTTATATGATTCAACCCCAATGGGTATTGCTCTTTTAATATCCATGTAATCACCTCCCATTGTCCATATGATAACATATGTGAAATAAAAAGGAAAGAAGACATTATATAACAAAGACCAAAAATTTATTTTTGCAAATGAGAAGAATCAAATACAAGCTTGCAAGGAACTGAAAGTTCCTTGCAAGCTTGACGGCTGGGTATATTAAAACAGTTTGGTTATTTATCACCTTGCTCATACAAAGCAGGACTATATTTTTCTGGTTTTTTCAAGTCTTTCCTTGTAAGGGTACTATTTAGTGTCAATCCGTCGCTGTCACGCCATCCCTCGTATGAAATTTTAATCTTTTTCCAATTTTTTGGTACTTCCCATACAATAAAACCCCCATAATAGGAATTTGCTGCAATATTGGAAAAAATAGTTGGATAACCTTCTGGATCATTAAAAAGAACAGTATTTAAAATGTCTTTTCCATCCACTTTTGCACTTAAATAATTGACATTAAAATATACTTTTTCGTTAGTACGGTTTCTCACCTTTAAAAACAATACCAAAAATTTTTTTCCTTTTTTTGCTTTATCAGTATATTTGTCAGTTTTTATCTGTTTATACTCTTTCAACCCTACGATGGAAACTTCACGATCCGAATCACTATAGCCTTGTTTTGGCGTGATTACTCCAGCAGTTGGAGAAGGTGTTTCAGGAGATTGTGAAACATCATTGGAAGGTTTATCTCCATTGTCAGTTTGATTGGCATCTGTAGGTTCTGAACTGTTTTCTGAATTATTCTCAATTGTGCTGGAAGTATCAGAAACAGACTGTTTTGGGGCATCAGGCACTTCTTTCTTTCCACAGCCTGCCAAAAGTAAACTCCCTGCCAGAAGCAGGGTAAGCATCTGTTTTGTTTTTTTCATGATATTTTCCCTCAAATATAAATTTAGGTTATCTTGGGAACCTATACCCATGTAATAGTATTTGCCTTATTTGAAAATATAATAGTATTTGCTTTGTTTGGGTTATATTTCCAAAAAGGAGGGGAATCCCCAGATGGCAATGCCAATCTGAGAACTCCCCAACAAATTTTTAATTAATATTATGCACTACCTTTATTTGAATAGGTAATTATATTAACTAGTTATTCCTGATTATCTGTCATAACCAAGCTGCTCACGAAGACCAAGATCCTTAGTTCCAGGAGTCCCTTTCGTGCCGCTGCCAGTCTGGTCAATATAAGCAGATGCATCAGCGCCTACTGTAACCTTTATAGAATCAGAAACCTTTGTTCCTGCAACAGTTGCTGTTAATTTGAATGTGTCATTAATTTCAGCACCGTCAATGCCCATCTTATCAGAACCGTCAGCATTTACCATAAAGCTGCTTGCCTTGTGGGCTAATGCATCTGTATTCTCTTTGATTTCTGATACGGCAAACTCAACCACGATAGCTCCATCTTCTGAATTATATCCATGCCAGGTGTCCTTATCCTGTGAATCTATGCCTAATACTTTTCCGTACTGGTCAAATACCATTACAGCTAAATTATCCCATGTATTCCAGTCATGAACAACAAGTCTTGGAGCCTTAACAGCCATCATCTTAGGAGTAACAGTTGCGCTTTCCGCAGAAGCATTTGTATTATATACAAACTTAATTTCTGCAATCTTGCTTTCTTCATCAGAGAAAGTAATGCTTCTCTTAATTGTGCGGTCAGCAATTTCAAGCACTAAATCCCTTTCAGCATCTTTACGAGGGTTTCCGTAAGCTGTAAAATTATACAGATCTCCCCATGTTAACCCTGTAACACTCTCAATCTTGCCGCTATTTACTGTAATAGCGCTGCTGGAAGCAGTCGTATAAGCATCTGTAGGTAATGTAACTGTCTTACCCTGATAGGTACCAGTAACAGTAATCCCTAAGTTAGCATTAACCTTGTCTTCAACAAAACTGATAGCACCCGAGCTTGCAGCTGTAACTTCTGCTGTTTCTGTCAATGTTGATCCATTTGATGCACTTGAATTGCTCGTTGTAAGTTCCTGTTTTGCAAAACTCTTGATAACTGCACTGTTCTTTAATAAGTTAACTGGAATAATATTGTATAAAACTGTCCTTACACTGCTTACATCATCCCAGCCGTTAAATGCTGCTGTTTTATCCTTTGCACGTACAATAGAATACCTGACTGTATTTTCTGCCATTTTTTCACCAGCAAGAATAGCTGCAACAGAAATGTTTTCACCACAATAAACTTTATCAGTCAAGCCCATGTTGTTCTCGCCTACAACATCAACTTTGATACCGTAATAATATCCTTTATCAAATGTGTTAGTTGATGTGTGTTTGAAGAATTCGGCTGCAATATCGCCATCAAGCTCAGCATTATACTGGTCTAAAAATACAATTGTGTTATCATTTTTACCATCTTTGAATTTGATTACTGCATTATTACCAACAGCAATTGCATCATTGTTGTCATCATTTAATTTTACAGATTTGATAGCTACTGGGCGTCTCATATCTGATACTTCCAACATCATATTATTGCTTTCACCACCTACAACAACTGTAGTAAGAGAAATATTCCTGCTGATGTTGTCACTTGCAGATGATTCTGTATAATTGCCTGCTGTTTTGGAATCTGACCAGTAAATACCTGCAGTTCCGTCATTCTCTTCCTTCACTATCAGTTCAGTATCTCCAGATGCTGAAAGAGACAGTGAATTTGTAGAACGTACAATTGTCTCATAGTTCGTAACAACATTGCCTTCCACGTCTTTTGCTGTATATGGAATCTTTACATCCTGATCACCATCTGCTACTGTAGAAGCAGGTGCTGTCAATACAAGGCTCTGCAGCACACCAGCTGAACCTATCGTATAATTCTGTGTTGTCTTAGTACCAGTCCTGGTAGAAATTGCTGTGATATTCACCTCACCACCCTTATCTACATACTGGCCAGGCTGTACAGCAACTGCAGCATATTCTTCACTCCCTACAGTAAATACTGCTGTATTATCGGTACTGATCGACATGAGAAGTGGGTTGTCACAGATAAATGTAAGGCTGTCTGCGGCAATCTCATTAGGATCTAGCATATTTCCATTCTGGTCAAATGTCTTGTAAAGGAGATAGAATGTATCTTTTGCAAAATCGTTTGGCAGGTTATCAAGTTTCTTAGTCTTGTCATTCTTATTCAAGAACCCGGAGAACTGGATGGAATCTACCGCCTGCGCCATACCAACAGGTACGCTTGTGCTAAATGTTGTCCCTGTATCAACATGTACACCAGTAATGTAAATAAGGCTACCATAAGTAAAGGATGTTGTGCCATTGCTTATAGTAATACGACCTAATGATTTGTCAATCTTCTTAGTATCATTTCCAATACTTGTTGTCCAGTTAATCGTAGTAGATGTCCTGATACTCTCACCATACTGGTTCAATACATCATAATAAATGTATGCTAGCTTTTCTGTTTCAGTGATAGCAGAACCAGATGCTGTGATAGGATTTCCTTCTGCAGTCAGTGCTTCCTTGCTGGTAATCTTAATCTCAGCGACATGAGAGTCCTTTACCTCTGCTTCAGCAGTTTCTTTAACATCACCCAAAGTTGCAGTTAAAGTATATTTACCAGCAGTTAAATTAGCTGTTGCATCAAATACTACATTAACACCATCTGTGGTAAATTTACCTTCTACCTTAGCACTTCCTTTTGTAACTTCGAATGTAACCCCATCTGGTACAGCAGAATCAAAGGTTGCTGTTAACTGTGCAGCTTTTGTAGCCTTTAACTCTGTGATCTTGCCAAGAGTTGTAGGAGCTGTACTTGGAGCATCTGTAGGAGCTGTACTTGGAGCATCCGTAGGGGCATCGCTAGGCGCTGTGCTAGGCGAATCCGTAGGCTTTGTGTCGTCCTTTGTGACAGTGACTGCTACTGTGGCCTTCTTGGCAAGGGGAAGAAGCCCAGTTGAAAATA
>CAJUJR010000098.1 GCA_910586605.1 uncultured Lachnospiraceae bacterium
GGAAGATATTTTTTATTTCCTTAAGTCCGGCTACGATTGGCTGTGAATAGTAACTGGCATATATATATAAAATGGTTTCTGGCAAAAAACTACATTGTGCTTCACTGTTTTACATGGTAAAATATATATACTATTACTCTGGCGGCTAAATATTGATGAATTTTCGCAGAATAAATTTTCAGCTGCAAGGCAGAAGAATGAGTTGTAGCGAGTGCTACAACGATTGATGGTGCTAGATTTCCAGTGGACATCTGTTAAGCACGGATCGCAGCAGAGCATAGACCAACGTGGCAGATGAAAATTTAGACAAGCAAAAACATCAATATTTAACCGCCAGAGTATTACATACGCAGAACAGAAAAATGTGTTGCTGCTGTCTAAAGTGAGAGGGAGATAACGGTGATGCAGCAAACTAAGGGGGAATTTTTTATGAAGAATCTAAAAGTGATTACAAAGATGTCTATCATCGGTATGGCTGTATTGGCTTTCATTGTGTTTAGCATTTGTTATTCGATTAATAGCATGAATGCGATTGAGAGGCAGACAATAACCGGGGAGGAGAAAAGCATCAGGGCAGACTATGATTACAGTATTAAAAGTGAGGTAGAGATGGTAATTACGCTTCTGGATAGTTATAATGCAGATATCCAGGCTGGTATTTATACAAAAGAAGAAGGGATGAAGCTTGCCGCTGGCAAAATAAGGGATTTGCGGTATGGCGAGGACGGTTATTTCTGGGTTGACCAGTCAGATGGTGTAAATGTTGTCCTGCTAGGAAATGAAATCGAAGGGACAAACCGAATGGGTACAAAAGATGCCACAGGTTATGAAATGGTAAAGGATTTTATCACAACTTCTGTGAAAGAGGGGAGTTATTTCTGTGATTACCAGTACCCAAAGGAGGGGGAGACAGAACCAAAGCCTAAAAGGGCGTATACCCAGTATTATGAACCGTTTGGCTGGGTAGTTGGTACAGGTAATTATATAGATAATATTGATGAACAAATTGCTGAATCAAAAAAGAAGGCGGATGAATATACGAGTAGGGAAATAAGGCTTTTCCTGGCAATTTGTGTTGCTTTTGCAATCGCAATTATTCTTTTCCTTGCATATATGATTTTTAATATTACAAAACCGTTAAAAGCGGTAGGGGTTGGCATGAAAAATATGGCAGAGGGTGACTTTTCAATCCAGGCAAACCCTGCCCTGTTAAAACGCAAAGACGATTTTGGCATACTTTTAAATATTGCAGAAAGGATGCGTACAGATATTGGCGCGCTTGTCAATGATGTGAAAAGGGAAACGGGCCTGATTACAGAAAGTATGGATGGGATACGGAATAGTATGTATCAACTCAACAATGAGATTGACGATGTATCTTCAACAACTATTCAGCTTTCAGCTTCTATGGAAGAAACTTCTGCTGCATCCGGGGACATTAATGAGATGACAAGGGAAATTGAATCTGCCGCCAGAAATGTGGCAGAGCGTGCGCAGGAAGGCGCAGAACATGCACAGGACATTTACAAAAAGGCAGCCAGCGCTAAATCGTCTACAAATGAAACAAAATTAAGCCTGACAAAGCAGAAGGATTCTATAAAAGACAACCTGAATGATGCGCTTGAGAAAGTGAAGGTGGTTTCAGAAATTTCGACATTGGCAGAATCTATTATGGAAATCACCACACAGACAAACCTTTTGTCGCTTAATGCAAGTATTGAAGCGGCAAGGGCTGGAGAGGCCGGGAAGGGGTTTGCAGTAGTTGCGGATGAAATCAGGAAGCTTGCAGAAGCGTCACAGGAAAGCACAGAGAATATTAAGAAAGTGACGGAACAGGTGAGTGAATCTGTGAAAAGCCTTGCGAGGGATTCCGAAGCGCTCCTTTCCTTTATTGATGAACAGGTGATGGACAGCATCCAATTATTTGAATCAATTTCAAATGATTATAATGAGGATGCAAAGGAAACGGATTTGCTTGTGGCAGATTTTAGCGCGATATCAGAAGAACTTCTGGCATCTATCAGCAATATTACGGATTCTATAGAAGGGATTTCACAGGCGGCCAGTGAAAGCGCGGTTGGTACTGCAAATATAGCAGACCGCATTACGACGATAGTGGGTACTTCGGATTCAGTTAACACTTCTTTGCAGGATTCCAACCAGATTGTGGATAAGTTGAACGAAGCTACAAATAAATTCCAATTATAAGGATTGAGGGGTATTATGTGTTCAAATGATAATGAAAAAGTTATAATAAAAATGCTGAAATATAAAAAACGTTTTATTGTTTTATTGCTTTTGTGCATTATAATTATCTTGTTTAAAGTTATCCTGGACTCTGATTCCTTTTCAGACAGAGCAAAAAATACAGCAAAAACATTGATTGAGGGGGAAGAGGGGAAGGTAACGACAATCAGTAAAGCTTCATTGGATAAGGTCTTTGAAATCAGTGAATTGGCAACGGCAGATTATATTTATAATGCAGTTGCAAAATCTTATGAAGAAGACGGTGAAACAGTAAAGTACTATGTTGCATATGAAAGCACAGTGAAAGCAGGGATTGATTTTAGCAAGCTTTTGGTGGATATCAATGAAAAAGGAAAAATAATAAAAATTACAATTCCCGATATCGAGTTCCAGGAAAAGACAGTTGACCCTGGCACGTTAAATTATATTTTTAAGGACGAAAAATATGAGACAGAAAATGTACATCAGGAAGCTTTTGAATTATGTGAAAGAGATTTGGAACAGCGGATTGCCAACGAGAAAAATCTCTTGGAATTGGCAGAAAAGAATGCCGTTGCCATAATTAAAGCCCTGGTGCTGCCTTGGGTACAGCAGATAGATAATGGGTATCAGGTAATTGTTTCTTCGGATTTAAAATAGAAGTATAATATTCTGATTTTATGAAGCCTGGAAGGGATGGGGAGAGGAAACGGTAATTATTGCTAATGGCATGGGCAGTAGCTGTTAAGCGTGGGCTTTAAAAGATTTTAGATGAAAGGGTACCAATGAAGAAAAAATTATTTTTATTTGCTATAATTTGTATATTTTCTGTAACTGGATGTGCATGTTCAGGCAAAAAAGGAAGCCATACACCTGTTTCTGAAGAGAATGGGGCAAAAGCAAGTGGATCTCTTAATACAGGGCAGGCGCAATCTCCTGATATTTCGCAAATCAGGTCGATTTGCGAGCTTGCAACACTTGAGTGTTATTACCACAATGTAGCCATTTCTACAAAAGAAAAAGGGGCAGGGCTTCCGCATATCTGGGAAAAAGAACGTGAATTTTGGATTGAATACAGCGGTGTTGCAAAGCTTGGGATTAATATTTCTAAAGTAAGCATGAAAATAGACGGCCGTTTCATTACGATTACCGTTCCCAAAGCGGAACTTTTAGGGCTGTCAGATTATACTTTTTCAAAGGATAGTTATATTTCTGAGGATGATGGAATAAATAAGAATCCAATTACGCCGGAAAACCAGACAGAGGCGGTGAACGCAGCCCAGGAAGACATTAAAAAGAAGTTTGCAGAAGATGATGCAATGCTGGTCCGTGCGCAGGACAGGGCAAAAAACCTGATTGAAAATTATATTAACCAGTTAGGGCAGATATCGGAAACGGATTATCAGATAAAGTGGGTTTATGAAGATAATCTTCCGGAAAATAAGGGGAAGTAATGGAAAAGCTGTTGATTGTTGAGGATGATAAGACTCTTTCAGAAGGACTATGTTATATATTAAAGGAATCAGGATATTTTGCAGAAGCTGTTTCGGACATATATCATGCCAGGAAAATTCTTGAAAAGGAAACACCTGATTTAATGATTCTTGATTGTAACCTGCCGGATGGGAATGGCTATGTTTTTTGCAGGGAACTGCAGAATAAGGCACATGGAAAGATATTAATATTAACAGCCAGGAATACAGAACTTGACGAGGTACAGGCATTTAAAACGGGGGCGGATGATTATATTTCCAAACCTTTTTCAACAGCCGTTTTTTTGGAACGTGTTAAAAATTTGCTTAGGCGGCGGGATAGCCACATTTTAGTTTCGGATGGCATAGAAGTTGATTTGGCAGGCGGCAGGGCATATCTGGAGAAGGAGGAAATAGTGTTAACAGCCGTGGAGTTTAAACTGTTATGCTATTTTATGGAAAACAAAAATCAACTGCTGACGAAAGATATGATTATTGAGCATGTTTGGAATGGGGACAGCGAATCGGCGGATGATAATAACCTTTTTGTGAGGATTAACCGTTTGCGCCAGAAGGTGGAATCAGATTCCAAAAATCCGAAAAGGATTATTACAATCCGTGGGATGGGGTATATCTGGAGGGAAGGCTGATGGCTGTTTTGATAGTTTTGCTGTGTTGTTTATCCGGGGGGCTTTTTATTTTGTTGTTGCTGCAGAGGCAGCGGTTTTACAGGCTATATGAAAGCGTAATATTTTCATTGGATTTGGCGTTAGCGGGCAGGGAACAGGAGGTTTCCCTTTATCTTAATACAAGATATTCTGCGGTTGCCAGCCGTTTGGCAGAATTGGAAAAAAGGATAAATTATGAGGTGGAAAGTGAGAAGCTTTCCAAGGAAAAAATCCAGGCATTTATTTCGGACTTATCCCATGAAATAAGGACTCCGTTAACGAATATTATAATGTACCAGGATATTCTTGTAAAAAAAGCGGGGTTAACAGATGAACTAAAAGAAAAACAGGAAAAAATGACAGAGCAGATCCGGAAAATGGAGTGGATTCTAGGCTCTTTGTTTAAATCAGTATATTTAGAAGAAGATTATCTTGCGTTTGATTTGGATTATACGAATCTGACGGAAACAATTTCAATGGCAGTCAGCGCCGTCTTAAAAAAAGCTATAGATAAGAATATTGAAATTGGCATAGAACCATATGAGGACAGATGTGTCCTGCATAATAAAAAGTGGACTGCGGAAGCTTTGGCAAATATTTTGGAAAACAGCATTAAATATTCTCCTGCTGCTACCCAAATCCAGATCCGGGTAGGGCATGGCGGAATGTTTACAGAGATTGCTATAAAGGATGAAGGGATAGGGATTGATAAAGAGGAGTATCCATTTGTTTTTAAGCGGTTTTACAGAGGCAGGGAAGTTAGGGAGATGGAAGGCTCTGGCATTGGGTTATATCTGGTAAAAATGATTGTTGAAAAAGAAAAAGGGTATGTGGTTATAAAATCAGAAAAGGGAAGTGGAACTGTGGTTTCTGTATTTTTACAGAATACCCTATAACATGAATCTTACAAGTTTTTAAGAAAAACCTTTCACTTGATAAGAAAAGTGAAAGGTTTTTCTTTTATAATAAGACCTTATAAAGGCGGTCAAATATTGATAGACTTTATTGATACTTAATTACATTAGTAATATAGCAATCAGGCTAAGAATGAAGGTTAGAGTGAAAATGCATTTTTCACATGCAAATTTGTGTCTGCGCACACCTGGCACAAATTTGCCATGTACAAAGAATGTGTGCAGAAATGAGGGTTTTATGGAGATTTTAAAGGTCGAGGATATTAAAAAATATTATGGGAAAAAAGAGAATCTGGTAAAGGCGTTGGAAGGGGTTTCATTTTGCATGGAGAAAGGGAGTTTTGTGGCTGTGACAGGACAGTCTGGTTCTGGGAAATCGACGCTTTTGAATTTAATTGGCGGCTTGGATGTTCCTACCGATGGGAAAATTTTTGTGCAGGGGCAGGATATTGCAAAGCTAAAAAGAAAGGAACAAACAGTTTTCCGCCGGCGGAATATTGGATTTATCTTCCAAAACTATAGCCTGATGCCGGAACTAAGCGTATATGATAATGTTGTATTGCCGATTACGATGGATTTCCGTAAAAAAGTTGACCATGGCTATATTAAGGAAATATTAGAAACGCTGGGGATTTGGGATAAGCGGAAAAAAACACCAAATGAACTGTCTGGCGGACAGCAGCAGAGAGTGGCGATTGCAAGGGCTCTGGCAAACAGGCCGGCACTTATTCTGGCAGATGAGCCGACCGGGAATCTGGATTCCCGTACAACAATTGATGTTATGGGGCTTCTGAAAAAAAGTAACAGGGAGTTTGGCCAGACAATTATTATGGTTACGCATAATGAAGAACTGGCGCAATCTTGTGATGCTATTTTGCATATAAAAGATGGTATATTGAAGAAGGGGGCGGATTAAATTGAAGATGTTATTTGTTATTCCAGTACAGTTTATGAAGAAAAATAAAGGGCAGACGATATCAATTTTACTTGGGATGATATTGTCCATTGCAATGATTGCAGCAGTCAGCAGCCTGATGTACAGTGCGCAGGTAAATAAGGCGGAGGGCAACAGGGAGCGTTATGGGGATTATCATTACTATGTCTGGGGAGATAAAAAGTTAAAAGAAGATATGATAGGAAATAGGAAGGCAGGTGGGTTTACTTTCCAAAATGTGCAGGCTCTGGAGCTGAAAGCGGCACGGAAAGCTGAAAATAATGCAAAATTGTTGTTTGTCTACGCAAATCAAGGTTGTAGGAAAATGATAAAAAAGGAGCTTGAAGAAGGAAATTATCCGGTAAATGAAAATGAAATTGCGATGGATCGGTATACACTTCGGATAGCTGGTGCCAAAGATACTGTTGGGGGCAGGATTATAATTGAGGGGAAGAAATATATCTTGAGCGGAATTTTAAAAGAGACTGCAGAACTTAGTGAAATACCAGAGGTGTATGTAAGCGGCAGCTTTCCAAATGAACTTAAGGAATACAAGCTATATATTAAATTTGATGAGGGAAGAAGTTTGTACCGCCAAGTTAAGGCATTTTTGGATTCCTATTCTTCTATAGAAGAGAATGAGGTAGTAAGTAATGATATGCTGGTGAATGATTTATCAGATAAAAATATAGAGCGTCTGTTTTGCATGGTGGAGGGGGTTCTTGAGGATGAAGAGGCTAATTTTATAACGCTTTTGATGAGGCTGGAGGACGGCTTCCATATGACTTCTGGCTTGGTGGCAGGGATTTTAGCAGTTTTTAGCATTTTTATCATTTATAGTATTTTTCATATTTCAACCTCAAAAAGGCAAACGGAATATAGTATTTTACAGACAATTGGCGTGGGGAGGAAGTCTATCTTTTTACTGCTTTTTATTGAGTTAGCGTTGTTATTCCTAATCAGCTATCCCCTTGGCGTTTTCCTTGGGATTGGTGCAGATAAGCTTCTTTTTAAGCGGGCCGGCACTTTGTTTTCAGGGAATATTTCTCTGTTGGAACAGACTCACAGGGGAAGGGATGTTAATATTGAAGTTCCCGTTGCGATGCCAGGGAATGAAATGTTTTATGTAAATTGGGAAGCTGTTTTTTACTGTTCCTTTTTTATCCTGTTTTTACTCTTTTTAATTAGCTTTCTTCTTTCCCGGAAGGTGTGTAAAAAAACTGTTCTGGACATGATGTCAGGAGGTAGCAAATATTTACAAGCAGGTAAGATATATAGCTTAAAAAACAAATCCCTGCTAGGGGTATTGACAAACCGGTTTATGTTCAGTTCCCCTAAAAACCTGGCTGCAATTGTATTTTCTATTGCAGTTGGGGGAGTTCTGGTATTGTCAACAAATTATATATCGGTAAACACCCGCTTGAATAATGAAATGGCAATGCATTCTGTGGATGATGTGTCGTCAGATATTAAAATATCTATAGGAAGTGAAGAGGCTTTTGGCTATGGTGTATCACAATTTCAGATGGAACAGATCCAGGATCTTGCAGGTGTTGCTTCTGCATCTGGCTTCCGGTATCTAATCGGGGAGTTCCCGGTTATGGAAAATCAGTTGAAATGGAAGTCGTATTGGCCGGAAATTGCAGATGAACCTGGATGGAACCAGTCGGAGGATGTTATGGCCCGGTTCCATGGAAACGTTACGGAAACGGATGAAGGTTATAAGATTAAAACAAATATATATGGTTATGGGCGGGAAAGTTTTGATTCTTTGAAAGATTTTATCTTAGACGGTGAAATTAACCCAGATAAAATGGAGGCGGAAAACGGAATTATTCTAAAGACGCTAGTTGATGCCCAAAACAACCATGACGGGCTTGCTATTCAGCCTGGTGATACGATTACGCTAAAAACCATGAAAAATATAAATGGCAGGAAAGAGCTTTTGTGGTTTGAAGGGGAAGAATGGGAGTATCAGGAACAGGAATTTAAGGTATTGGCGCTTGTATCAGATTCTGTAATCCATAATACAGAAAATATTGGAGACCAACCAGCCGTTATTATGACAAACCAACAGTTGGAACAATTGTATCAGTTAGAAAATTATAATATGCTGACAGTCCAGAAAGAAGAGCAAAGTGATAAAAATGTTCTTTCGGGAATACAAAAAATATTAGCTGGTACAGGGCACGTGAAAATTATTGACAATTCTTTCAGTATCCAGGCAAAAAATGATGGCATTAAGCGTGCGGAAATATTGCTCTATAGTATATCTGCACTGTTGATGGTGATTGCTTTGTTCCATATAATTAATACTATGTTCCATCTGTTGGATGCCAGGCGGTATTCGTTTGCCGTATTGCGTGCTATGGGGATTACAGAAACAGATTTTTATAAGATGTTAGTGGTACAGGCATTAAAATATGCAGCGATTACTTGTACAGTTATTTTTGTGGTTTATATCGGGATTGTACAGAGGGTAATTTCTAACATGCTTGTCCATGTATATACTTATATGAACCGTTTGCAGGGCGTGTCAGTTGGGGCGGCGCTTCTTGTAGTTGGTGGAATTGTATTGATGTTCCTTCTTTCTGTTACAATAACAGCCAGCCAGATTTTAAAACTGAATATTGTGGAAGAATTGAAATAAAATTTATCTTGTCTTTGGAATCTTAACTGGGTATAATAAAAAATAGATGTTGTAAGTATAACAAATTTTTTGTTTTTGTGAAATAAGCTGTGGATAGTACTACTCTGGCGGCTAAATATCAATGAATTTTACGCAGAATAAATTTTCATCTGCAAGGCGGAAGAATGAGTTGTGGCGGGTGTTACAACGATGATGACAACGTGGCAGATAGAAATTTAGACAAGTAAAAACATCAATATTTAACCGCCGGAGATAACATTAGGAATGCTATTCAGGATAAACCTAGGAGGGAAAAGAGATGGATAGGACGGAAAAAGCATTGGAATTGCGCCGGAAAGGATATAATTGTGCTCAGTCAGTGGTATGTGCATTTTCTGATGATGTGGATGTAGATGAAGAAGTTCTTTTCAAAATTGCGGAAGGGTTTGGCACCGGGATGGGCGGGATGCAGCAGGCTTGCGGCGCCATTGTAGGGGCGGTAATGCTAAATGGGCTATTAAATAGTTCTGGGGAGGCAAACACAGGCTCCCTGGCTAAGACGCTGGGAGTATCACGCCAGCTTACACAGGCATTCCATGAAAGGAATGGGTCAACAGTCTGCAAGGAACTGAAAGGGACAGAGACTGGTAAGGCGTTGCGCTCCTGCAATGACTGCATTGCAGAGGCGACAAAATTGGTGGAAGAAATGGTATTATAGGTTTTATTAAATAGAATAGGGCAACAAAATTTACTTTTTGTGATTCATGGCCAATCATATCATAGTTTCAGCAAATATAAATTCTCCTACAATGAAGATTCCATATGTATGCAGCATAAAAGATGAATAACCTTTTGTATTTTTCCGGAAAAACCGAAAGCCTGTGTTACTTAACAACGAAAAATTAAGAAGACATTTCTTCTGGGAATCCTACGCTAATATAAGTTGCAAATGGTTACTATTCACAGCCAATCGTAGCCAAATTTAAGGAAATAAAAAATATCTTC
>CAJUJR010000099.1 GCA_910586605.1 uncultured Lachnospiraceae bacterium
ATTTAAGGAAATAAAAAATATCTTCCCCTGTGAAGCGCTTTCATTATATGCGGCATGAGAAAGCAGGATTCCTAATTTTCTGTAAAAAGCGAAAGCTCCTGAAATTTACAAACTGACAAAAATTTAGAGAAACATCCCTCCAATACCAAAAGGCTGCAGGGATAACGCCTGCAGCCATCAAAAACACCTCATTCACTTTGTAACTCATTTGCCGGTTCTTCTTCGTCAAGAACCTCTGAATATTTTTCTAAAATAATATTCTGAACCTTCTCCCTTGTTTCAGAATTAATCGGATGAGCAATATCACGGTATTCTCCATCACCGGCCCTGCGGCTCGGCATTGCAATAAACAATCCCTTCTCGCCCTCAATCACCTTGATATCATGGATGACAAATTCATCATCCAATGTAATCGATACTACCGCTTTCATTTTTCCTTCCTTCGTGATTTTACGAATCCTCACATCTGTTACTTGCACTGCTATAACCTCCTTTGGTTTTATGTTATCCCGCCTACAGGAAAGTATAACTTATATAGGAAGAAACTCATCATAATACTGTATTACCTCTACCCTATAGGGCTTTATCCCCCACCACTTTTACTCTGCGGCCTGTAACTATCTCACCTCTTACAGAGCATAACGCTCATTCTTTTCAACAACAATCTTAATTTCACCATTTTCACCGATATATTTGGTATTGGCACGGATTGTATCCCTGCTTTCTACGATACAATTTTCAATATATGTGTTATCCCCAATATATACGTCATTTAAAATGATTGAATTCTTAATCACGCAGTTGTTGCCAACAAACGCTTTCTTAAACAGGATAGAGTCCTGGACCTCTCCGTTAACAATACAACCGCTTGATACCAGACTGTTCTTTACGCTGGAACCTGCATTATATTTTGCCGGCGGTAAATCTTCCGCCTTAGAGTAAACATCTGGATACTCCTTAAAGAAATAATCACGGACATCCTTTTTCAGGAAATCCATATTTGTGCGGAAATATGAATCCACTGAAGATATATTCCTCCAATACGTCTGAATCGGAAATGCATAGATTCTTTTTATATTTTTATAACGAATCAAAATATCTTTCACAAAATCATGTCTTTCTTCTTCTGCTGATTTTTCAATCAACTCTATTAAAAGCCTTCTCCTTACAATATAGATTCCCGCTGACACCTGCAAACCATTTGCATTAATTGGCTTCTCTTCAAACTCTGTAACCCGTCCATCCCCATCTGTACGGATTATCCCAAAACGGCTTGGGTCATCTCTTTCCTCAATATCAGCCGTTACAATTGTAAAATCAGCCTTCTTAGCAATGTGATACTCCAAAACCTTATTGTAATCCATCTTATATACCCCATCCCCTGATGCAATTACAACATATGGTTCATGGCTGCTCTTTAAAAATCCCAGGTTCTGTGCCATTGCATCTGCCGTCCCACGGTACCAATAACTGTTTTCTGGCGTCGTGGTAGGCGTAAATACATATAACCCGCCCTGTTTACGTCCAAAGTCCCACCATTTTGATGAATTTAAATGCTCATTTAAAGACTTTGCATTGTACTGCGTAAGGACAGCAACCTTCTGAATATGGGAATTGCTCATATTGCTCAGTACAAAGTCTATGCTGCGAAAGCCACCGGCAATAGGCATAGCCGCTGTAGCCCTCTTATTGGAAAGTTCTCTCATTCTACTATTGTTACCACCAGCTAACACAATACCAATCGCTCTCATTATCTGTCACCTACCTTAATCAATGTTTCACCGCCTGCAAGCTTCCCACCCGGATAATCAGACAACTCCGTTTCGCCGGCAATCGCAGTGTTCTTTCCAATTTCAACATTATCCGGAATCACACTCTGTTCTCCAATTGTTACAAGGCCAAATGCATAGACATCCGGCTTAACCTTATTTGGCAGTTCTTCTCCAACTCCCAGCTTACAGTTTGAGCCTATCGTAACATCTTCTGCAATAATCGCCTTATCAACAACTGTACCCGCACCAATTGTGGTAGAGCTCATGATAATCGAATCCCTGACAACTGCCCCAGGTTCAATCGTAACGCCGCTTCCTATGACGGAATTATGTATTTCGCCATGGATTTCTGCTGCTTCCCCAATGATTGCCCTGTCAACAACTGCCTCTGGTGCAATAAACTGTGGTGGTATACGGTCTGTTTTTGTGTAAATCTTCCAGAATTCCTCATACAAATTAAACACAGGAATCAAATCAATCAATTCCATATTAGACTCCCAGTAAGAGCCAAGTGTCCCCACATCCTTCCAATAGCCATTAAATTCATACGCAAAAATGCGTCCGCCTTTTTCATGGCAGTATGGAATAATATGTTTTCCAAAGTCACATGCCGGCTGGTCTTTCAGTTTGAGCAGCGCCTCACGCAATACCGGCCATGAGAAAATGTAAATCCCCATAGAGGCCAAGTTGCTGCGCGGATGCTCCGGCTTTTCCTCAAACTCTTGAATCTGTTTCTTGTCATCTGTGATAACAACGCCGAAACGGCTTGCCTCTTCCATCGGAACAGGAATCGTAGCTAAAGTAACATCCGCATGATTTGCCTTGTGGAAATCAAGCATCACCTCATAATCCATTTTATAAATATGGTCACCACCTAAAATAAGGACATATTCAGGATTATAACGTTCCATATAACGCATATTCTGGAAAATCGCATTCGCAGTACCTGTATACCACTCGCTGCTTGCGCTCTTCTCATATGGCGGAAGAATGGAAACACCTCCCACATTCCTGTCCAAATCCCACGGAATGCCAATACCTATATGCGTATTCAACTGAAGCGGCTGATACTGCGTCAGCACGCCTACTGTGTCTACGCCGGAGTTAATACAATTACTTAACGGAAAATCAATAATGCGGTACTTTCCACCAAATGCAACCGCTGGCTTAGCCACGTTTGCCGTAAGAACCCCCAGCCTGGAGCCTTGTCCTCCAGCTAACAACATTGCTATCATCTCTTTTTTAATCACATTATCACCCCTTATCCATAAAATAAAGTAATTCAATTATATCATAGAAGATACAAAATGTGAATAAATTTTAACGAAATTTATTCCATTTTTTTACATTTTTTAGACAAATCGCCTAAAAATTATTTAATTTCCGCATTCCTTATTGTATTTTCCATTATAGGCACTTTTCATTTATCTTTTTCATAAATTGGTGCAGTATTATTACAATTCACAAATATCCCGAAAAAGGCCGAAACCACTGCGCTTGCACATAAGCTAAATTTCCCATTGTAATTTTGCCCTCATTGTTTATAATTAAAGCAACGAATATCAAAAAAATATAAGACAGGATGGTGGATATCATGTACCAGATTAACCTAAACAAGCCTTGCACCGTTTATTTTATGGGTATTGGCGGCATCAGCATGAGCGGTTTCGCCCAGCTATTCCATGAAAATGGCTTCAAAGTAAAAGGCTCCGACTCCCAGGAAAGCAAAATCACACAACACCTTGCCTCATTTGGTATCCATATAATATATGGACAAAATGCCGAAAATATTACAGATGATATTGATTTTATTGTCTATACTGCGGCAATTCACCCAGATAACCCCGAATTTGCCGCAGCAGTAAAGAAAAATATCCCTATGATGGAACGTGCCGTCATGGTAGGGCAAATCATGAAAAACTACAAAAACGCAATTGGTATTGCAGGCACCCATGGCAAAACCACTGCAACTTCCATGCTTTCCCATATATTTTTAACCGCTGGGAAAGACCCTACAATTTCCGTCGGAGGCATCCTAGACGCCATAAAAGGGAACATCCGCATCGGCCGCTCTGATAACTTTATTACCGAAGCCTGTGAATATACGAACAGCTTCTTAAAATTCTTCCCGACCGCAGAGATTATATTGAATATTGATGCAGACCATTTGGATTTCTTTAAAGATATTAACGACATCCGCCATTCTTTCCAGGAATATGTAAAACTTCTCCCAACAGGCGGAGTACTTGTAATCAATTCTGAAATCCCAGCTGTCAAGGAAATTACGGATTGCTTCCAAGGCAGGACTATCACATTCGGGTTAAATGAAAACGCAGAGTACAGCGCCGCCGGTATTTCTTTTGATGATAACGGCTGCGGCGTCTTTGAACTGCTCCACAATGGCACAAAAACAGGGGATACCATCCAGCTAAATGTTATTGGGGTACATAACATTTATAATGCACTGTCTGCGATTGCCCTGTCCCTTTATTATGGCATCCCAATGGAACAGATTAAGCAGGGGCTTGCCGCTTTTTCCGGCACAGAACGCCGGTTTGAGCGAAAAGGCAGTTTTCATGGCGTTACCGTAGTAGACGATTATGCACACCACCCAACCGAAATAGCCGCCACCTTACAGGCAGCACAAAAATACCCCCATAAACAGCTTTGGTGTGTATTTCAGCCACATACTTATAGCCGCACCCGCGCCCTGCTGAAAGAATTTGCCACAGCACTTTCCCAAGCAGAGCATATTATATTAACCGACATATATGCAGCACGGGAAGCAGACCCTGGTGATATTTCCTCCCGTACTTTACAGGAAGAAATCCAAAAACTAGGGAAAGATGCCCTCTATTTTTCCAGCTTTGAAGAAACGGAAAAATATTTATTAGAAAATTGTACCGATGGCGACTTGTTGATAACTATGGGAGCTGGAAATGTTGTAAATATCGGTGAAAACTTACTGAAAAAATAATTTATCCACATTATCCACAATTTTTTGGCTAATTTCTTAACAATTAATTGTGGATAATTTTTTGAACGAAAAAGCTTCTGAATAAGGGCTTTAAACTTCCTGGCAAAATTATCCACATTATTCACATTTTTTTACCCACAATCCCATTCCTGCCCACAGGTATTTTCAAGCCTACCAAACTATGATACAATACAAGAACTCTTAGAATGTGCCTGGTATCCTGCCAGAACCATGTCTTATTGCCAAGATGACAGTATTCTTTACTTGCCAGGCCATTCCATACCAAAAAAGGAGGCAACAGGATGGAACAGATATTATTATGTTCAGACCAAATCCCACTTACCACGTCTATTTACAATTCATTTATCCGAAACTATATGCCAGATGCCAACGGAAGCTATGTAAAAGTTTACCTGTATCTATCTATGTGCATCCAGTCCGGCGAAAAAAGGCTTTCTGTTACATCACTTGCCGACATGATGGAAAATACAGAAAAAGATATTATCCGCGCCCTTCACTATTGGGAAAAAAAAGGGCTTATGGTTTTACAAAGAGACAGCAGTACCAGCCAGATAACTAAGTTAGAACTCTGCAGCCCTGATACACAGGCCAATCCGGAAAGCAGCTCCTACCAGGATGCCAGAGAACGTTTGGCAGAGAAAGAAAATCCGCCAAAAAAGGAAAAACCATCCGCAGAACAAGAAACACAAGACGGCTCCATCGCTAACTCCCTTACACCGGAATCCTTTACTGATGAAGAAACCGAAGCTAATACTGCCGCTTCCTCCAGCCAAGAAATTTCGGTAACAGAAGAACAGGTTCTCCGTCTTTCCAAAAATGAGGATTTTTCCTGGATTTGCCTGATTGTTGAGAACTATCTGAAACGTACATTAAAAACTGCAGAAGTCCAGCTTTTAACCTATCTTTTTGATACGCTTCATTTTTCTAAGGAATTATTGCTTCATTTGTATGAATACTGCTGTTCCCTGGATAAGACGAACGTTAAATATGTACAAGCTGTTGCGCTCTCTTGGGCAGAGCAAAATATTACCACCCCAGAACAGGCACAGCGTCAAACCGCTTTATACAGCACTGCCCATAGTACAATTGCAAAAGCCCTTGCCCTTGGCCGCCCGCTGGCAAAAATAGAGTGTGAATACGCTGCACGCTGGCAAAATCTCTGGCATATGGACCTTGCTGTCATTTTGGAAGCCTGCAACCGCACGATGCTTGCAATCCAAAAAGCAGATTTCAAATACATTGACGGAATCCTAAGCAACTGGCATAGAGAAAATGTACATACCCTGCAAGATATACAAGCTTGCGATGAGAGGCACCAACAAAGAAAGGCAGTATCCCAGAGCCAGAATAACACTGGCACATCCAGCAAAAATACCATGCCGAAAAAAACACAATTTCAGTCATTCCAGCAAAGAGATACCTCTAAAGCAGAAATTGATGAACTGGAAAAAAAGCTTCTCACTCGTTAAAGAGTGTTAGAGCGTGTTTGAAAAGGAGAAAACAATGGGGATTTCAAATACACAATACCGTGATATTATTTTCCAATATGACCAAAGGCGCATGAAAAATCAGCGTCTTTTAAACAAGCGCTATGATATGCTGTATCAGAAATATCCGGAATTAAAAGAAATCCATGACAAAATCATAGAGCTTTCCATGGAACAGGCCGCAAACGAAGTACTTGCGCCAGGGCAGGCCGCCGAAAAGAGGGCTTCCTATCTACAGGCAAAGGACGCCCTGCTAGCCAGAAAAGCGGCAATTTTAAAAGAAAACCACTATCCGGCAGACTACCTGAACCCAATTTACAGTTGTGCAGACTGCAAAGATACTGGATTTACTAATAACGCCCCCTGCCATTGCTTTAACCAGGCAAAACTACAGGCGCTTTATGAAAATTCCAATTTGGCAGATGCCCTGGAACGTGAAAATTTTGATACTTTTTGCGAAGAACTTTACGATGATACCACCATCCACAAAAACTTGTCCATTACACCTAGGGAAAATATCCGGCGTATCAGGGAAGCCTGTATTGATTTTATCAAATACTTTGATACAGCTTATGAAAACCTGCTCTTATATGGACCTACTGGCGTAGGGAAAACTTTTATCACACATTGCATTGCAAAAGAACTTTTAGACACATCCCATACTGTTGTCTACTTGACTTCCTTGCAGCTTTTTGATATGTTAGAAAAAAATAAGTTTCAAAGGGAGGAATCCTATGCGGCATATGAGAAGATATCCTATATGCTAAACAGTGATTTATTAATTATTGACGACCTTGGGACAGAACTTTCCAACTCGTTTACCATATCGCAGTTATACTATTTTATAGAAGAAAGGCATCACAAGCAGAAATCTACGGTTATTTCGACCAACCTTTCTTTTTCTGACATGCGGGAGCGTTACAGCGAAAGAGTCTTTTCCAGATTTACAGGATACTATGATTTTAAACAGATTATTGGAAATGATATCCGTATCCAAAAAGCACTAAATTTATAAACTATATTGGAGGTTACCATGAAACGACACGACAAATTAGTAGAAACAATTCCTTTTGGCACACTTGGCATCCTTGCATTAGAAAGCAGCCAGGAAATGGGGAAACGGGTAAATGATTATATCGTGGACTGGAGGGCAGAACGCGCAAAGAAACACACAGCTGCATCTTCCCTTGCCGGATATAACAGAAACTCTTTCCTGATCCACTCTGCCTGCCCACGTTTTGGTTCTGGAGAAGCAAAAGGAATTATATCTGAATCTGTCCGTGGTGAAGATTTATATCTTTTGGTAGATGTATGTAACCACAGCCTGACCTATACCGTATGCGGCCAGACAAACCATATGTCCCCAGATGACCATTATCAGGATTTAAAAAGGATTATCGCTGCCGTTGGCGGAAAAGCACGCCGCATCACTGTTATTATGCCTTTCTTATATGAAAGCCGGCAGCACAGAAGGAGTGCACGTGAATCCTTAGACTGCGCGCTTGCTTTACAGGAGCTGACACAGATGGGCGTAGAAAGCATTATCACTTTTGATGCACATGACCCACGTGTACAAAATGCGATTCCTTTAAAAAGTTTTGAAACGGTACAGCCAACCTACCAGTTTATAAAGGCGCTTCTCAAAAATGTGGAGGACCTTACCATCAATTCTGACCATCTGATGGTAATCAGCCCCGATGAAGGCGCTATGAGCCGTGCCGTATATTACGCCAACGTCCTTGGCATTGATGTCGGAATGTTTTATAAACGCCGTGATTACAGCCGTATTGTAGACGGCCGCAACCCAATTATTGCCCATGAATTTTTAGGCTCTGACCTGAAAGGCAAAGATGTAATTATTATTGATGATATGATATCATCTGGAGAAAGCATGATTGACGTTGCAACAGAATTAAAAAGAAGGAAAGCGAACCGGATTTTTGTAGCAGCCACCTTTGGCCTGTTCACAAATGGAATGAAAAAATTTGACCATGCCCATGAAACCGGCCTGATAGATAAAGTTTTGACAACAAACCTTGTTTACCAGCCATTGGAAGTTCTTGACCGGGATTACTATATCAATGTCGATATGAGCAAATATGTTGCGCTTCTGATTGATACTTTGAACCATGACCAATCAATCAGCGAGCTCTTAAACCCAACAGAACGTATCCATAATGTTTTAAGAAAATATGGCCAACTCTAAATCCACCCGGAAAACCAGGGAAAATAACGGAGTTTAGACTTAATTTAGATTTCCTTTCTTAACTTAAGAAATACTTCATAAATAGTACAAACTCCATTCACATTTCTTCTGTATAATGAGTGTATCGAAAAGGGAGATAATGGCAATTAAATATTTCACATAGGCATATTTGGATAATGGCAATAATTTTATAGATTCTTAGTTTGTCTTTGTGAAGATAAAATTATATCCCATAAATTTGCTGATTGACTTTTGTTTGAGATAGATTCTTTTTCATTTTTTTCATTTTAGGCAATGGTAGCTCCCTCTACCATTGCCTACTCCTTTCTTGTAATTAATTACTATTTACAAACTAAAAAGGGCATCCTGTGTGGTGCCCTTTTTAGTTTGTAAAATTTCTTATTTAGGAACTGTTAAAAAATTACTTGTGACAAGAACGCCGTATAAATGTTCAGCTACAAAGAAGAAAATCGCAGGCATAGTGGGCTATTTCAAGATTTTCTGATGTCGTAGATGGACATTTAGACAAGTGATTGTTACTATTCACAGCCAATCGTAGCCGGATCTCAATAAAAAATCTCTTCCC
>CAJUJR010000100.1 GCA_910586605.1 uncultured Lachnospiraceae bacterium
GGGGAAGAGATTTTTTATTGAGATCCGGCTACGATTGGCTGTGAATAGTAACTTTAAAATAAAAAAATTAGAGTTTTTGCAAAAAAATCCTTGACAATAATTTTGACTCGTGCTATCTTACTTATTAGAAATTAGCACTCCACACGACTGAGTGCTAACAAAGCAAAAGAAGAATCGCTGAGATGGTTTACTATGGCAATAGCAGCAAGGCAGGGCAAAATACTGGCAGGAAAGAAGGGAGCGATAGAATGGAGTTGGATGAGAGAAAATTAAAAATTCTCCAGGCGATTATCCGGACATATTTGGAAACCGGCGAACCTGTTGGCTCCAGGACGATTTCAAAATATACTGATTTGAATCTAAGTTCTGCGACAATCCGCAATGAAATGTCAGATTTGGAAGAACTTGGTTATATTTTACAGCCGCACACTTCTGCCGGACGTATCCCTTCTGATAAAGGCTACCGGCTTTATGTTGACACGATGCTGGATGCCAAAGAAAGCGAGATACAGAATCTCAGGGATGAGCTGGAAGAAAAAACAGAGAAGATTGATGAAGTTTTACAAAAAGTAGCAAGGGTGCTGGCCACAAATACGAATTATGCAACGCTGGTGTCCGGGCCGAGGTATCAGTCGAAGCATGTAAAATTTATCCAGGTTACGGAGGTGGATGAAAAAAGCCTGTTAGTCGTTATAGTACTGGATAATAATGTTGTAAAGAACCAGATGATCCGTATTGATGAGCCGGTAGAGCAGGAGACTATCGTAAAGCTTAATTTTATGCTGAATACTACATTAAACGGGCTGGATGTGCTGGAGATGAACTTGGCGGTAATACAGAAGCTGAAAGAGCAGTTCGACAGCCATACAAGGGTAATTGATTCTATATTGGAGATTATAGGAAAGACACTGCTTGATGAAGATGATTTGGAAATATATACCAGTGGGGCGACAAATATTTTAAAATATCCGGAGCTTTCCGACAAGGCAAAAGCGGCGCAGATATTGGATGCGTTTGAGGAAAAAAGGATATTCCACAACTGGCTTGGGCTTCCTGAAAAGGGGAGGGCAGATGAAAGCCATGACATACAGGTATATATTGGTGATGAGACGAATCTGGATTCGATGAAAGATTGTTCTATGGTAACGGCGACCTACCGTGTACAGGAGGGCGTGTATGGAAAGATTGGAATTGTCGGGCCAAAGAGGATGGATTATGATAAGGTAGTTGGCACATTAAATTCGCTTATGAGCCAGCTTGATGATATTTTTAAGGATAAAAACTAAGTATGAGAGGTGATAGGACAGTGGCAGAGGAAATGAAAGATTTAGAGGAACAGACGGAAGAGGGCAGAGAAGAAAAGGCGGCAGCAAACCAGCCGGAAGCAGGAGAAGCATCTGCGGAGGAAGAAAAAGCAGAAGATGGTGGGGAAGAGAAAAAGAAGCCTGCGGAAAAAAAGATTCTTGGGAAAAGAAAAGATAAGGCGATAGAAAAGCTAGAGGAAAAGCTTGCAGAGTTGGAAGACAAGAGGATGCGCCAGCTTGCGGAGTTTGAAAATTTCAGGAAACGTTCTGAAAAGGAAAAGTCCCAGATGTTTGAGATTGGGGCAAAGACAGTTGTTGAAAAAATGCTTCCTGTAATTGACAATTTTGAAAGGGGCCTGCAGGGAGTGCCGGAGGAAGAAAAGGACGCACCTTTTGTACAGGGGGTAGAGTTGGTTTATAAACAGCTTTTAACCGTTTTTGATGAACTGGGGGTTAAACCGATTGATGCCGTTGGGACAGAATTTGACCCGAATCTCCACAATGCTGTGATGATGGTAGATAATGACGAACTGGAAAGCGGCATGGTTGCAGAAGAGATGCAGAAGGGTTATCTGTATAAAGATAGTGTTGTAAGGCACAGCATGGTTAAGGTAGTTAATTAGAGCAAACAAGATGTGGCTATTTATAGTGACAACAGGTACATTTATCATATTATTTAGGAGGTAATCACAATGAGTAAGATTATTGGTATTGACTTAGGGACAACAAATTCATGTGTTGCTGTAATGGAAGGCGGTAAGCCGGTCGTTGTAGCAAATACAGAAGGTGCAAGGACAACGCCTTCCATCGTTGCTTTTTCAAAGACAGGTGAGAGGCTTGTAGGTGAGCCTGCAAAGCGTCAGGCTGTTACAAATGCGGATAAGACAATTTCTTCCATAAAGAGGAACATGGGTACAGATTACCGTGTTGCGATTGACGACAAGAAATATTCCCCACAGGAGATTTCTGCTATGATTTTGCAGAAGTTAAAGGCAGATGCAGAAAGTTACCTTGGCGAAAAGGTATCTGAAGCAGTTATTACCGTACCTGCATATTTTAATGATGCGCAGCGCCAGGCAACAAAGGATGCTGGAAAAATTGCCGGGCTTGATGTAAAACGTATTATCAATGAGCCAACAGCAGCAGCCCTTGCATATGGCTTGGATAATGAAAAAGAGCAGAAGATTATGGTATATGACTTGGGCGGCGGTACATTTGATGTATCTATTATCGAAATTGGCGACGGCGTCATTGAAGTTTTGGCAACTTCTGGTGATAACAGGCTTGGTGGAGATGATTTTGACCAGAAGATTACAGATTATATGATTGCTGAGTTTAAGAAGACAGAAGGGGTTGACCTTTCTAATGATAAGATGGCGCTCCAGAGGTTAAAGGAAGCTGCAGAAAAGGCAAAGAAAGAGCTGTCTTCTGCAACAACAACAAATATTAACCTGCCATTTATTACAGCTACGGCAGAAGGGCCAAAGCATTTTGATATGAACCTGACAAGGGCTAAATTTGATGAACTGACTTATGATTTAGTAGAGAGGACGGCAGAACCGGTATCAAATGCGCTCCGTGATGCAGGGCTTACAGCTTCTGATCTTGGTAAGGTGTTGTTAGTCGGTGGGTCTACCCGTATCCCGGCTGTACAGGATAAAGTAAAACAGTTAACAGGCCATGAGCCGAATAAATCATTGAACCCGGACGAATGTGTAGCGCTTGGCGCTTCTGTCCAGGGCGGGAAGCTTGCAGGTGATGCAGGCGCAGGCGATATCCTTCTTTTGGATGTAACCCCGCTTTCTCTTTCTATTGAGACAATGGGCGGTGTGGCTACAAGGCTGATAGAAAGGAATACTACTATCCCTACAAAGAAGAGCCAGGTATTTTCAACGGCTGCTGATAACCAGAGCGCTGTAGATATCAATGTATTGCAGGGTGAGCGCCAGTTTGCAAGAGATAATAAGTCCCTTGGGCAGTTCCGCTTGGATGGGATTCCTCCAGCAAGGAGAGGTGTTCCACAGATTGAGGTTACTTTTGATATTGATGCAAACGGTATTGTAAATGTATCAGCAAAAGACCTTGGAACAGGCAAGGAGCAGCATATCACAATTACGGCAGGTTCTAATATGTCTGATGAAGAGATTGATAAGGCTGTAAAGGAAGCTGCACAGTTTGAGGCAGAGGATAAGGCGCGTAAAGAAGGAATTGACGCAAGGAATGATGCAGATAATCTTATATTCCAGACACAGAAAGCTTTGGATGAAGTAGGCGATAAGATTGATTCTTCAGAAAAGGCAAATGTGCAGGCTGATATAGACCATTTAAAGGAAATAGTAGAAAAGACAAATCCAGAATCTATTTCCCAGGATGAGGTTGCGCAGTTAAATGAAGCAAAGGAAAAGCTGATGCAGAGTGCGCAGAATGTCTTCCAGAAAATGTATGAAGGCGCACAGGCTGGCGGTCCAGCTCCTGACATGGGTGCAGCAGGCTCTGATATGGGCAATGCATCTGAAGCAGCAGATGATGTTGTAGACGGTGATTACCGCGAGGTTTAAAAGTGCGCTAAATTAAAAAGATTGGTTCATAGTTAAGGAAAGGCTACTGCATTTTTTGCAGTAGCCTATACATCATAGAAAAGGCAGGAGAGTTTGTTATGGCGGAAAAAAGAGATTATTATGAGGTTCTGGGTGTATCAAAAGGTGCATCTGATTCCGAATTAAAGTCGGCATACCGCAAGCTGGCAAAAAAGTACCATCCAGATACGAATCCTGGTGACAAAGAGGCTGAGGCAAGATTTAAAGAGGCTTCAGAAGCTTATGCCGTATTGAGTGATGCTGACAAACGCCGGCAATATGACCAGTTTGGCCATGCAGCTTTTGATGGCGGTGCCGGTGGCGCCGGAGGTTTTGATTTTAGCGGCATGGATATGGGGGATATTTTTGGCGATTTGTTCGGGGATTTCTTTGGCGGCGGCCGTTCCCGTTCCAGAAGCAGCAATGGGCCGATGAAGGGGCAGAATGTTCGTATCTCCGTCCGCATCAACTTCAAAGAGGCCTGTTTTGGTGTTGATAAAGAGTTAGATATTACTTTAAAGGAAGAATGTGATTCCTGCCATGGTTCAGGGGCAAAAGCAGGGACTTTACCACAGACTTGTTCAAAATGTGGCGGTAAAGGCCAGGTCGTATTTACACAGCAGTCTTTATTTGGGGTTGTCCGCAATGTCCAGTCCTGCCCGGATTGTCACGGGACAGGGAAAATTATTAAAGACCGTTGCCCGGATTGTAGCGGTTCTGGTTATATCAGCAAGCGGAAGAATATTTCTGTAACGATTCCGGCAGGGATTGACAATGGACAGTGTGTCCGTATCCGGGAAAAAGGCGAGCCTGGAGTGAATGGCGGCGGAAGAGGCGACCTGTTGGTAGAAGTAATTGTTGGGAATGACCCGATCTTTAGGCGTCAGGATAGGGATATTTACTCTACTGTGCCAATTACATTTACACAGGCAGCTTTAGGGGCAGATATCCATGTGAAGACAATTGACGGGGAAGTGATTTATACTGTAAAACCTGGTACCCAGACTGATACCAGGGTACGTCTCCGGAATAAAGGCGTGCCATCCCTTAGGAATAAACAGGTGCGGGGTGACCATTATGTAACGCTGGTGGTTCAGGTTCCGACAAAGCTAAGCAGCCAGCAGAAGGAATTATTAAAAGAATTTGACAGAGCAATGTATGGAGATGCGGATACAGGGGCAGAAGAATCCGCAGGACAGGGGGAAGCTCCTTCAGATTCTAAGACAAAGAAAAAGTTTGGTTCTAAACGAAAAAAATAAGAATGACCGTGGTTAATAACGGATAATTATATAAGGGACACTTTATTAGAACGTGTCCCTTGTTTGCCGTTTCATTATATGAGCCGCCAAAGGCGGCATGGGGGAATTTTATGGAAATAATTAGTAATAAGATGTTTGGTGAAGAGCGGGCATTGTATGGAAGTGATGGGCTTGTATTGAGGAATTGTACCTTTGACGGCCCGGAAGATGGGGAAAGCGCATTGAAAGAGTGCAGGGATATAGATGCAGATGGGTGTTTTTTTAATTTGCGTTATCCTTTCTGGCATGATAATAAATTGAAGATTGCCAATTCAGAAATGACAGAATTGTGCCGGGCGGCATTATGGTATTCAGCAGAAATTGAAATAACAGATACAAAACTGCATGGAATCAAGGCATTGCGGGAATGCAGGCAGGTAAAAATGACAAGATGTGATGTAGACTCGCCGGAATTTGGCTGGTCTGTACATAATATTGAAATGGAACACTGTGTTGCGAAAAGCGAATATTTCATGATGCGTTCGGATTCCCTTAATTTTCGTGATGTGGAATTAGAAGGGAAATATTCTTTTCAGTATATCCACGATTCCATTTTTGACGGCTGCAGGTTTGACACAAAGGATGCATTCTGGCATGCGAAAAATGTTGTGGTAAAAAATAGCGTGGTAAAAGGAGAATATTTGGCATGGTATTGTGAAAATGTGACATTTGAGAACTGTAAAATCATTGGCACACAGCCACTTTGCTATTGTAAGGGGTTAAAACTGATCCAGTGTGAACTGGAGGATGCCGATTTATGTTTTGAAAAATCAGAAGTAGACGCTACAATAACAACGCCGGTAATTAGTATTAAAAATCCCCTGTCAGGAAGGATTTTGGTTCCTTCAGCGGGTGAGGTAATACGGGATGATAATCAGTCAGGGGGCGAAGTGATATTTGTGGATGATAGGGGAAGATAATGTTACTATTCACAGCCAATCGTAGCCAGATGTACCATCCCATCAGTTGGAGCAGATGATAGAGCCTATCTTGCAGCTTAAAGACTGGCTGCCTAAAGTATTTCATGTGCATGGAAAAGATGCTCAGATAGATAAGAAAAGTATTGACAAATATGGAATTTGGTTTGGGCAGCATTATTGTGAACATCGTTTTCCAGGAAAAGGGGATACCGATTGGCGGGAAATTATTCAGATTTTGCAAGAAGGGGGATATCAGGGAGATATTACCATTGAGGGATACCATGACCCAATATATTGTGGTAATAGAGAACAGGAAGGACAGAGATTGGCACTGGAATATCTTCGTGGCTGTATGTAGCAAAGGGCATTTTCAACGAAGCGGCCACGCTAGAAAACGATGCGAGGAGGCAGTTTAATGGATTTTAAGAGAACAGATGGTAAGGACAAAGATTTTATAGAAAATTGCAGGCTTCTTGATATAGATTTAGACCGGCGTGTTGGGAAAAAGATAAAAAGAGATAAATACAAAAAGTTTAACCAGATAGATGAAATACAGCAGGCAATCGTTGTTTATGAAGGCAATAAAGCGGTTGGCGGCGGCGCGATAAGAAGATATAATGATGAAGATATAGAGTTAAAGAGAGTATTTGTACATGCTGAATATCAAGGGCAGGGGATAGGGAGCAAGCTTGTTTCCCTGCTAATAGAATGGGCAATGGAATTGGGATATAAAAGGATGATTCTTGAAACGGGGGAATTATTAGCTGAGTCCTGCGCTGTATATAAAAAATTAGGATTTCAAGTAATTTCTAATTATGGTCCATATGTGGATATGGAAGAATCTTTGTGCATGGCAAAGGAATTAAACTAATTTGGTGTTGTCAGATGTAGTAAGGAACTGTAAATAAAATAATTTATTTACAGTTCCTAAGTATCAGTTATTCCAGCCAATACTCTATGCCGGGATTGAGCGCTGCACCAATAATACCTTCTCTCTCAAAGTCATAGTCAAGAAAGCCGTTATTGTCCAAATAAAACACATTTTTCGTATAGAATGCAATTATGGTAAAAAAAAACAATTCTATGGAATTATGCATTTTCTGTAATCCATCGTCTGGTGCAAAATGGAAAATGACTTCTTTGTTATCGTCGGTTTTGGCATAAAAAATATAAGAAGATGAATAGTCAGCCAATAATGGAATAGTCATTTCTATTTGAGCTTCATATACATTTTCCAACTCCAATAGTTGCAGAAGGGTATGGTATTCTTTTTCTAATTCTTCAATATGTATCAACCTATAGCCTGGAAGAAAATCCATATATTTTTGGTTTGCAATATCTCTATATGTCCCTGCCGCTTTTCCGTAAATCATTTGGAAAACTTCAGGAATCAGAGGCGTTATCTTAGTGAAAAAATTTTCCCATGTGGGGTAAGAATTTCCTAAACTGTTTCTATATCCCTTCCTCATTTTATCAGATAGAGAAAGAAATTCATCAAATAAATCTGTTATCATAATTTTACACCTATTCTGAGTTATCGTTTTTCTATTTCTGTGCAGCTGCCCGCAAACTTTGATTTATAGTTCAATATCAATTTTATATTCTTCGTCAATTAAAATATAGTTTGCTTTATGCAGGAGGCATTGTTCAAGAAACCATGCATTGTTCCGGCGTACAAGTTCCGGCGTACAATCTTCCTCATACATACGGGTTTCGATGGCGCTGGCGTATTTCTGGATATCAGAGAAATGTTTTTTTATGTAGCCGTCACTCATAACCAGGCAGTAGAATTTAATTTTATTTAAATACTCTTTATCAAAATCGTTTTTCCAGCTAAGAGGGATATAGCATCCTTCTACAATGAGATTTTGGTTGTTTTCAATTGCAGTTTTAACCATTTCACATACAATTGGCCATAAATAATTCGTCAATAAATTGTCATCGCTTACCGGGGTAAGCATTGTATTGCCACTGCGGATTAACCCCATTTTTAAATGGTCAATGGAAAGATAAGGATAATTATATTTTTCAAGGAGTTTTTGTGCAAGTACTGTCTTGCCCGTATGGGATGCGCCGGTTATTAAAATAATCATTCGTCAGCTATTCCTCCTATAGTTAAATCATAGTTTTAGGGAACAAAAATCTTGTGCTATTTCATTGTTGGCTTAACTGAAGCTATCCGGTTCTGTAAAAAGAATTTTCAAATCAATATTTTTACAATCGTACCCAACAATTTTTAATCTGTTCTGCCCTCTTTCTAAAGTTACAGTTTTTATTATAGGACGTTCTGTTGAGGTTTTGGATGAACACTCAATTAGTGTTGTGACATTTCCCTTGTTGTTAATATGTACTATTTTTGCCTGTCCTTCTGTAAGCTGAAGGGAAATGTCTATTTTTAGGTTCTGTTTTTTTCGGAGTTTTTTATTCCATAGTGTCTGGCGTCCATCAAATTTGGAGACGGTAAATGAATACCCGCCATCAATGGGATGAAAGACAGAATTTTCTTTTGCATAATGGTCTTCCATTTGTGCAATCTTTTTATTAGAATGATATTCCTGTTTAGCAAATCTATTACTACATGCTGTCAAAAGCAGGCACAGTAGAATGGGAAATACAAATTTTTGTTTTTTTCTATTCATTAATTTTTATCCTTTCTATGTTTGACTCTCTTGTAATTATAGTATACTGCTAAAGAAAAGGCAATTATTGCAGAGGGTAAAACCAAGGCAACGGCATATATTACTCCGGCGGTTAAATATCGACGTTTTTACTTGCTTAAATTTCCATCT
>CAJUJR010000101.1:0-5328 GCA_910586605.1 uncultured Lachnospiraceae bacterium
TTCGAAATTCTCTTCATAATTTTTCTTCTCTTGATGATGCCATTTATTCCTTTTTAAAGTTGAATGACTATAGGTTACGAGGTCTATGAAGCAGGAAGCCCATTGGCTTTAGACAATGGGTAGTTCACACTGGGGGTGTTCGCATGGAGGAACTGTTGGTTTTTGCATTTTTGCTTTATGAGGAATTAGTAACAGAAGACGAGTATAGTAAATGCCTTAATGAATTATTTTTCAACAACCCCGAAAATAATGATTTGCTCTATTTAGAATGGGAAACGGACATTAAAAAGGCGATTATTTATATAAGAACACATTTTGACTACAAAAATCTTGATTTAGAGCGGTTTGGTAAATTTTTAATGGGCAAATTAAAAGAGGTTTATGTAAATTATTCCGATATAAAATGTTTTGCAAGCCGAATGTATCGCTTATGGGAAAGTCTGCCTGGGAATATTCAGGATATAGAACCATTTTGGATTCTAAGCTATGCGGATGAACCTTTATCATGGGGAGATGAAGAACAGGCTAGAGACATTTATGAGCATATGTTTGGATATTATAATAAATAAAATTCAAATGAAAAAAATATGGTTTATGGTATCATACATGGAAGAATCAAATAAAAAATAGTGGAATAATCTACTTGCCACCCCACAAAAATGAATGCCGGGAACAGGAGAAGCCGCATAAACATTATTTCGATTTGTATAGTAGTTACTATTCACAGCAGGCTCTTTATGTGCTAATATATTAGTAATTGAATAAACATAGTAAGAAAACACAGCAGATAGAAATGGGGTAGTGTATATGACGCACATTGAAAAAGCAGAACAGCTCTTGCATCAGCAATATCACTGTTCACAGGCATTGTTGGGGGCATTTGCAGAAGATGTTGGCCTGGATTTAAAAACGGCATTTAAAATCAGTACCTGCTTTGGCGCTGGGATGCGGCAGGGGGGAACTTGCGGCTGCATCACAGGTGGGCTTCTGGTGCTTGGGATGGCGCTTGGTTTTTATGATTCACAGGACAGGGAACTGGAAATATATGGAAACCAGAAAACGGATGAATTCGTAAAAACTTTTACGGAAAGAATGGGCGGAGTCATAGATTGCCGTGATATTTTAGGGAAGGACATTTCAACGCCGCAGGGAATGGCTGACATCCGGAAAGAGGGGTTGATTTTAAAAAAATGCCCGAAGGCGTTGGGGATATGCATTGAATTGTTAGAAGAGTTGCTAAAGGAGCAATTGAAGCATAAAAAAGAGACCAGTATCAGCCTGGAAGACCTCCCTGCAAATGACGAGGTGGAAATTGTCCTGAAAAATATCAGTAAACTCCGCTGTTTCCGCAGAAATGTAAATAACCTTTTGTTTTCTACCTCAAAAGAGGTTGCATTTATCCAGTTTGATATACGGAAATTTAAAATTGTCAATGATATATATGGGGAAAAGTTTGGAGATGAAATATTAGATTTTATCAGGGAACAGTTAAGTGGATATTGTAATAAAAACCAATTTTTTATTAATCTCCGCAGCGATGTATTTATGATTGTAACAGAATATGATAAACCAGAAGATATTATTGGTTTTATTAATGGGCTGGATAAAAAAGTTAGTTTCTTCAAAAAAATAGAACTTCATATGACATATGGAGTATATACTGTGGAAGACAAAGAAATAGAACTCCGGCAGATGGAAGACCGCGCCGCTATGGCAAGGAAAGCGGCAAAAAACAATATTATGACAAATATTCTGTTTTATAAAGAGCAGTTTAAAGTTTCCCTTTACAATAAGAAATTTATTGAAGAAAATATGAGGGTGGCTATTACAGATAATCAATTTTTAATGTATCTTCAGCCGAAGTACAGTATTATAAAAAATGAAATTATTGGGGCAGAAGCCCTCGTAAGGTGGCGGCATCCAGAGCGTGGGATGATTTATCCAGACCAGTTTATCCCGGTAATTGAAGAAAATGGGTTTATTAGGAAAGTGGATTATTACATATGGGCGAAAGCCTGCCAGTTTATTAAAAAATGTGAAAATATTGGGATTACTTCCTGCCCGGTTTCTGTCAATGTGTCGAGGGTGCATTTGCAGGATAATGAATGTATAGAAGTGCTTTCTGATTTAATAGAAAGTAACCACATCCCAAAATCCCTGCTGGAACTGGAAATAACAGAAACGGCTGATAATTACCAGGTAAGCATGAAAGCCTTGGAGTTGAAAGAAGAAGGGTTTACCCTTTTGATGGATGATTTTGGAAGCGGATATTCTTCTTTGAACATCCTTTTGGAAACTCCTTTTGATGTAATAAAGCTGGATAAGAAGTTTATTGAAAATATGATGGTATCAGGAAAAGGGAAGCTTATATTGGAACAGGTAGTTTCCATGTCAAACAAGCTGGAGCTGGGGCTTCTGGCAGAAGGGGTAGAGACAAAGGAGCAGGTAGAATTGCTGCAAAGCATCGGCTGCGACCAGGTACAAGGGTATTATTATGCCAAGCCAATGCCGGAAGAGGAGTTTTTTGAATTGTTAAAAAAGCAGTACTTTAACTAAAAAAGGGGATGCGCAGGCATCCCTCTTTTTCATGTTATAGAAATTTTGTCAATTTGTTGCTGTGCTTTATCAATACACCTTGCTGCATATGTTGCAAGCCTGATATTTTTGGTATCATCAAAGGTATCGATTCCCTTAATCAGGCCAATTGTTCCAATGGAGATTAAATCATCCATATCTTTATCTCCCATATTATATTTTCTGGCAATATACGCTACCAGCCTTAAATTTTTTTCAATCAGGCAATTTCTTGCGCTGCGGTCCCCGGCACGACATTTTGCTATGCATTCTTTTTCTTCTTTTGCACTCAGCGGTTTTGGAAAAGATTGCACTACTGACACCTCTAAATGATATCCTTATATCCTATGCAAATCGGTGCGTGTCCGTGCTTTTCCAACAAATTTCTACTATTTTTTAACAGTTCCTTAACATGTCTTTCCATTGTACCGTAAGGCATATTCTGCAGTTTTCACCGCGTCTTCTAAGGTATCGGCAGCAGCCAGGAATCCATTTGGGTGGCAGAATCGCAGGCTTTTAATTCCGCTTAACTTTGCAAGCTCTTCCGCTTCGACGCCCCACCACTCTTTTGGGAAATCGCAGGCCAGGGAATTATCTTCCAGGCTTTTTGGGACTCCCTGGATGCTGAATCCTCCACGGTTAGAAGGGTATACGGCAAACTGGTAAGGGCTTCCTATTACATCCTGCTTCCAGGGGACATATATAGGCATTACCAGAATTTTACCATCAGATTCGTCCATTGCCTTGTCTAGCACTGCTTTTCCGCGCTTCATGCCCTCCAGCATCTGGAAATGATTCCGCAGAATCGTTTCTGCAAATTCCTCTGCCTTCCAGAAACATTCGTCATAAGACAATCCAGAATCCCATCCTGGGTTAAATTCAGCAATAATTTCAGCCAGCATATTGTCGCTGCCAGTATTATCTGATTTATCCAGCGGCTGGACAAATTCTGCATCAAACCGCTGGACTTCTTTTTCATCTGCAAGCTGATTGCCAAATGCCCTCCAGAGAAGGCCGAAGGCCGCATAAGGACATCCATTTTCACGGTATTCTTTCTCTTTTTGGTGGTGGTCAAATTGCCCTCTTCCAATATCATAAACGATGCCGTCAAATGCCTCTGGAACTTCAAATCCCCGTTCTATTTGGATTTTTGGGTTTAAAATCCGCAGCAGCGCTGTAGAAAACACATCATCTGAATGGAACTTCCCTCCATGTGTAAACCCCTTTTCTGGTACGGTAGTTTTTCTGAAATTTTCCATAGCCTACATCATACTTTCTAAGTTTTCACGGATTGCTTTGATAAACTGCTCACTATTTAAGGCAGTTACTTCTTTTAAGCTTGTAATCTGTGTTAAATCCTTTGTCATTTTACCGGATTCAATTGTCCCCAAAGTTGCCTTTTCTAATTTATCTGCAAAGTTACAAAGTTCTGGAAGGCTGTCAAGTTCCCCTCTTTTGCGAAGCGCCCCGCTCCATGCAAAAATGGTGGCTACAGAGTTTGTAGAGGTTTCTTCTCCGCTTAAATGCTTATAATAGTGCCTCTGGACGGTTCCATGCGCTGCTTCATATTCATATACCCCATCTGGTGATACCAGGACAGACGTCATCATAGCGAGGGAACCACAGGCAGAGGATACCATATCACTCATTACATCCCCGTCATAATTCTTGCATGCCCAGATAAAACCGCCTTTTGCCTTCATAACACGCGCAACAGCATCATCAATCAGGGTATAAAAATATTCAATGCCTGCAGCGTCAAATTTTTCCTTATATTCTTTCTCAAAGATATCCTGGAAAATGTCTTTAAAATTGTGGTCATATATCTTGGAAATGGTATCCTTTGTCGCAAACCATAAATCCTGCTTCGTATCTAAAGCGAAACTAAAGCAGGCTCTTGCAAAGCTTTCAATCGACTTGTCTACGTTATGGATTCCTTGTAAAATACCAGGGCCGGTAAATTCCTGGATTGTTTTGCGGATTTCGCTGCCATCTTCACCTGTAAATACAAGCTCTGCCTTGCCGGCACCTGGTACCTTAATTTCTGTATTTTTATATACATCCCCATAGGCATGTCTTGCCAGGGTAATTGGCTTTTCCCAGTTCTTTACACATGGCTCAATCCCTTTTACCTGGATTGGGGCACGGAACACTGTCCCGTCTAATGCAGCACGGATTGTCCCATTAGGAGATTTCCACATTTCTTTTAGGTTGTATTCTGTCATTCTGGCTGCATTTGGCGTAATCGTTGCGCATTTTACTGCAACGCCATATTTTTTCGTTGCTTCTGCAGAATCTATTGTAACCTGGTCATTTGTTTCATTACGGTGTTCCAGGCCTAAATCATAATATTCTGTTTTTAAATCAATAAAAGGCAGAAGAAGTTCGTCCTTAATCATCTGCCAGAGGATACGTGTCATCTCATCCCCATCCATTTCAACTAATGGTGTTTTCATCTGAATCTTAGCCATACTATCATCCTCCATTTCTCAAAATCTTCCAATTTCCGTCAAAAACAAAATAATCATATCACAAATCCATTGATTTGTGAACTATTTTGCCGTAAAATAAGCTATCGGAGGCAAAACAAGCACGAGCGAAGCGAAGTATTTGTTTTGCCCCGATAGCTTAGCGACAAAATCAGAAAGCGCGAAGCGCGGCTGACGGCGAAGCCGGCAGGAGTTTGGAGCAACCCCCAAGGAGGCAAAACAAGCACGAGCGAAGCGAAGTATTTGTTTTGCCCCGATAGCTTAG
>CAJUJR010000101.1:5428-8746 GCA_910586605.1 uncultured Lachnospiraceae bacterium
CAGAAAGCGCGAAGCGCGGCTGACGGCGAAGCCGGCAGGAGTTTGGAGCAACCCCAAGGAGGCAAAACAAGCACGAAGCGCACCTAGCGGCGAAGCCGGCAGCATTTAGGGATTTAAAAATTTAAGGAGGCATTATTATGGCACAAAATGAAAGCATGAAAGATTACGAAAAGGAATTGGACAATTCTTTTCAGATTTTAAAAGAAGGCGACATTTTAGATGTTATGATTATTGGCATTTCTGATACAGAAGCGACAGTAGACTTAAATTATTATACAGAGGGAATTATACCGCTTGAAGAGTGCAGCAACGATCCATCCTTTTCTATTAAAAATGATTTAAACATTGGTGACAATGTAAAAGCGATGGTGATTGATGCGGAAAGCCCAAGTGGGAATGTTATTCTTTCTATGAAGGAAGCAAATGATATTCTTATCTGGGATGAATTAAAAGAAGATTACAAGGATGGCACAGTATTTACAGTAAAAATTATTGAAGCAGTGCCTGCGGGCGTTGTCTGCTATGTCAAGGGGATCCGTGCCTTTATTCCGGCTTCACAGCTTGCTTTAGAATATGTAGAAGATACTGACAGCTATGTTGGCATGAAATTAGAAACGGTTATTATTGCTGTTGAGCCTTCAGAGAAGAGGTTGGTACTGTCTGCAAAAATGATAGCAAAAGAGCGTGCCGTAGCAGAAAAGACAAAGAAAATAGGACGCCTGAAAGAAGGCGATATTGTGGAAGGTAAGATTGAGCGGATGGAATCGTATGGTGTATTTATCAATATTGGGGAAGGGCTGACGGGGCTGTGCCATATATCGCAGATTACCAATAAATTTATCAAATCCCCAAAAGAAGTAGTAAAAGCTGGCGAGGATGTCAAGGCTAAAATACTTAAAGTAGAAGGTGACAGGATCTCTTTAAGCATTAAAGCCCTGATGGAAGATGAAGCGGATACAACGGAAGACAATTACGAAGTACCGGAAGAATACCGTGCGGACCAAAATGATACACATGATGAAAGCCCATTTGCTAAACTTTTACAGGGAATTAAATTATAATTGGCTGTAAAGGCTGTTCTCTATATTGCTTCTTCCTGGTCTTTGTAGCTGGCAAGTACCTGGAGGAAGCGGTCAAAACGGCTGTGGAATGCGTTGACTACTTGTGGATCAAAATGTGTGCCGCTGTCCTGTGCTATAATTTCTAGGGCACGTTGTGCAGTAAATGGTTGTTTATATGGCCGTTTGCTGACCAAGGCGTCAAATACATCCGCAAGCGCTACAATCCGGCTTTCCAGTGCGATTTCTTCACCAGCCATCCCTAAATAGCCTGTGCCATTCCATTTTTCGTGATGCTGGAGGGCGATTTTGTACGCTGTTTCCATTATTTCCCCAGAAGCATTTTGCAGCATTTTCCCACCGTCTGTTACATGGCCTTTAATAATTTCAAATTCTTCATCTGTCAGTTTGCCCGGTTTTTCCAGTATGGAAGAAGGGATATTGATTTTTCCGATATCATGCATCATGGAAGCAATACGGATAATATTGACTTTTTCTGGGGAATATCCCATTGCTTCTGCCAGAATCCGTGTATATTCAGAAACACGTTTTACATGGAGTCCGGTAAATTCTGATTTTGCTTCTACAATTTCAGCAAGGGACTGGATTGTCTGCTCGGAAAGCTCATTTAACTGGCGGCTGACGCGGAGTAAATTTTTTTGGCTGTGGATGGAATGTAGTGCGCTATTTAAAGTCATAATCAGTTCATAGAGGCACTCATGGTTAATCTGCGTCCCTTGGTAGTTTATGCTGAAAATTCCATAGACATGCCCTTCTACATTTAATGGGATTGTCAGTACCTGATGGGATTCCTCATACAGGTTTCTTTCCTGTTCGGTATATTCCTGGTAACGGAGCCGTTTTGTTATCTGGCTGCACTGCTTTTTTTTCTGGTGGAATAATATAAATTGCCGTTCTGTAATGTTTTTGTTTTCCCATTTTCCGCTTAAGGCAAAGGCGGCATCAAGATATAAATTATATTCTGTTACCTGGGATCCCCATAAATAGTTTGGCAGCCCGTCTATCAATGCGGAAAATGTTCCCTCTGCATTGATACTGTTAACGAAATCATGGGTTGCATGGCTATATTGGCGTTCCCGTTCTAATTGCAGATACGTCTGCATCAGGTGTTTTTCAGCTTCATGGGTATCATGTTTAATACAGCCGCAGGATTCCGTATAGACATTTTTGCAGGGAATGGCAATAGAGCTTGGGACAATTTTGCTGTTTTCCATTAATGCGTCAAGAGTGTCCATAAAGTATGTACTGCTTAGCGAAGCATCGTAAATTGCAGTAGTCAGTAATGGAAGGTGGTATTGCCTGGCTTCAATTCCGCCTAATCCTGTTACAATCATATCTTTTGGAACCCGGATACCCTTTTCTGCAAGATAATCTGTTACTCCGATTGCCATAGCGTCATTTGCACAGACAATCGCATCAGGCAAGGGCAAATCGGACATAAGGAAAGCTTCGGTTGCCGTTTTTGCCGGCTCTCCCCAGAAATCGCCATAACCAATCCGCCCTTCTTCAACAGGGTAACCATACTCTTGTAGGGTTTCCCGGTAAATTTGGGTGCGTCTTTCTGTAACATTATTTCCTTTTATGCCGGTTATAAAGTTTATCCTTTTGCAATGATGGATTTCAATTAGATGGCGTAAGATATCTGCAAGTGCATTTTCAGAATTATAATGAAAGTAATAACAGCCGGATATAAACAGTTTGTGGGAAAAAACGGGAATCCCTTTTTGTATGGCATGTTTAGCCAGCCTATTCCGTAGATTTTCATCCAAAATAGTTTCAGAAAATAGTATTAATGCACAGATTTCATCATATGGGATTAGTTCAAAAATCTGGCTTTGTGCCTGTTCATTTTCAGAGTGATGATATAAGTCAGAAGGCGATGCAAAAATTTGTACGTCATATCCCCTTTTTGCTGCCTCGCTTCCAAGTTCAGACATCGTGCGGTGGACAGACTTTTGATGTAAGCTTGTCGCACAGATAGCAATTTTTTTTCTTTGTGCCATTTTAGTACCCACATTTTTCATTTATAGGCATCCGCCAACATAGTGGCAGCCTGTTCCTTCTCTTCTATAGTTGTTGCAGCAATTAATGCAGGCTTCTTGCTGCAACGTGTGTCCTGTTTTATTTTAACATTGTGGCAAAGTCAAAGTCAAGCCAGAACAGATATGCAACTAGGCAATGGCATATGTTACTATTCACAGCCAATCGTAGCCGGATCTCAATAAAAAATCTCTTCCCC
>CAJUJR010000102.1 GCA_910586605.1 uncultured Lachnospiraceae bacterium
AAGGCAAAACTTTCGCTTTCTACAGAAAATATGTAAAACTGTCAGTTTCTCATGCCACACATGATAGAAAACATACAGAGGGAAGATATTTTTTATTGAGATTCGGCTACAATTGGCTGTGAATGGTAACATGTGATTTTTGGAGCTTCCTGAAATCATTGATGAAGCTTGAAAAATTAGGGATGCTGGTGTATAATGTGTTACTGGCAGGCAGTGTGCTTTAAGGTTTTCAGGCATACATTGCATTTGGTTCGTTGCATATGCGAGAATAAAACAGGAAGAAGAGAGGACAATTATGGAAATCAGATATAAAAGTACAAGAAGCAATGGGGAAACAGTTACCGCATCACAGGCAATTTTAAAAGGCCTGGCAGAGGATGGCGGGTTATTTGTCCCAACAGCAATTCCAGGGCTTGGAGTGTCTTTAGAAGAGATTTCAAAAATGAATTACCAAGAAACGGCATATCAAGTAATGAAGCAGTTCCTAACTGATTTCACTGAGGAAGAGTTAAAAACTTGCATTAACAGGGCTTATGATGAAAAATTTGATACAAAGGAAATTGCGCCGCTTACAGAAAAAGACGGGGCATATTATCTGGAACTGTTTCATGGCGCGACAATTGCATTTAAGGATATGGCGCTTTCAATTTTGCCACATCTTCTGACAACTTCAGCAAAGAAGAATCAGGTAAAGAACCAGATTGTTATTTTAACAGCTACGTCAGGGGATACTGGGAAAGCTGCGTTAGCAGGTTTTGCTGATGTGGAGGGTACAAGTATTATTGTATTTTATCCGAAAAATGGCGTTAGCAAGATTCAGGAGCGCCAGATGGTGACACAGAAGGGGGCAAATACTTCTGTAGTTGGGATTACTGGGAATTTTGACGATGCCCAGAGTGGCGTTAAAGCAATGTTTAACAATAAAGAGCTTGCAAAAACAATGGATGATAAGGGGTATCAGTTTTCTTCTGCAAATTCGATTAATATTGGGCGTCTTGTACCACAGGTGGTCTATTATGTGTATTCTTATACAAGGCTTTTGGCGCAAGGGGCTGTTAAAAAGGAGGAGAAGGTAAATTTTGTTGTGCCAACTGGCAATTTTGGAAATATCCTGGCAGCATTTTATGCAAAAAATATGGGTGTGCCAGTGAATAAATTAATCTGTGCTTCTAATGACAATAAAGTGTTGTATGACTTTTTTGAGACAGGCGTATATGATAAGAACCGGGAATTTATCCTTACTTCTTCTCCGTCTATGGATATTTTAATCTCTAGCAACTTAGAGCGTTTGATTTATAAAATTACTGGGGAAGACGCCGGAAAGACGGCAGATATGATGGCTTGTCTTGCAGGCGATGGGAAGTATTCTATTACAGATGAGATGAAAAAAGAAATGAAGGATTTTGCCGGCGGATGGGCAAGTGAAGAAAAGACTGCTGCAGAGATTAAGAGGGTATTTGAAAAGGCGGGTTATGTAATGGATACCCATACGGCAGTTGCCTCTGCAGTTTATCAGGACTATAAGGCAAAGACAGGAGATATAGCAAAAACGGTAATTGCGTCAACAGCCAGCCCTTATAAATTTGCAGAAAGCGTGATGGCTGCCATTGATGGGAAATATAAAGGGATGGATGATTTTGCATTGATTGACGAACTTTCCAAAGTTTCTGGAACTAAAATACCAAATGCTGTAGAGGAAATCCGCAGTGCGGCAGTTCTTCATGACAGGGTTTGTGAAACAGAAAAAATGCAGGAAACAGTTGAAGAGATTTTGGGGTTGGCATAGGGATAAGGAAACAGCAACAGGGGCAGTTATGCCAATGGGAAGGATAGGAAGGCAGTGATATGGATATCAGGGAAATTACCTTAAACCTGCCTTCTGGCCTTTTGGCCTGCTATGTATTTTTCGCAGATTCATAGAAAAAGTTAAAATCAATATCAAAAAATAAATGCTGTTACCCTGGTGTTTTTGCAGACAATACTTGACAAAGCAAAGGGTTAATGCTATCATTTCAAAAATAAGGCACAATAGGCTGCCTTTTTTAATATAATAGCGTTAGCACTCGTTGAGGAAAAGTGCTAACAAAAACCTGTTCCTTGGTAGAGCGCTATAGAATGGAGGTTTCGTATGTTAGTAATACCAGTGTTTGATACGTTGATTTTATCAAATGTTCAGATTAATGTACAGGAAGATGTTTTTTCGCAGGAAGAGATTGAGCATATAAAAGAAGAAGATACATTTATTATTGTCCCGATTAAGGAGCAGAAGGAGCGTGGTGAGTTAACAGAGTCAGATTTTTATGATATAGGGATTCTTGCAAAAGCGGTTTCTACAATTAATCATGAGGGGAATGCCCTGTTTGTTATGGATACGCAGCAGCGTGTCAGGATCCATGATGTTGCCTTTGACGGAAGCCGCGTAGAGGCTTCATATGAAATCCTGGATGATATTGTAGATATTTCAGAGAAAGAGGAACATGAGCTGTTAGCAGAGTTTAAGCAATATGCAGAGGAGCTTGTGCAGAACCTTCCTGGCGGCGTTTGGATGAGGGGATATATCCGCCGGTGGAAAAACCTGAATGAAGCGGCAACCAATATAGGTTCTTATCTTGATATAGATGACAGGGAACGTTTTGAAATTATGGCAGCGGATTCCTTAAAAGAGCGTTACCATTTGATTTTAGAAGGAATCCGGCGCCTTATGGGGACGAAAGCTGTCAGGGATGAGGTTGCAAATAAGATGAGCCAGGAGCAGCAAGATGCCTATAAAGTAATGGCGATAAAGAAGCAGATGAAGCTTTTGGAGGAACAGTTAAATGTTTTAGAGGAGGACTTTACTTCAGAGGAAGAGATGTTTGCCAAAAAAATTGAAGAGGCAGGGATGCCAGAAGAAGCAAAAAAAGAGGCAGAACGGGTATTAAAACGTTTTTCTATGGAGGGCAGCCAGGGGCATGAGTATGGCTCGCTATATGAATACCTGGATTTTGTAACAACTCTTTCCTGGAAAGATGGGAAGGAAAAAAAGTTAAACCTTGCGAAAGCGAAACAGATTTTGGAAAAAGACCATCATGGTCTGGAAAAAGTGAAAAAGAGGGTATTGGAGCAGATTGCGGTTACCAGCTTAAAGGGAAGACAGACTGGCTCTATCCTGTTGTTTGTCGGGGCGCCAGGTACTGGGAAAACAAGTATGGGAAAAAGTGTTGCTAAAGCGATGGGAAGGGAATATGTGCGCATCAGCCTTGGTGGAATCCGCGATGAGGCAGAAATACGCGGCCATAGAAGAACTTATGTCGGGGCGATGCCTGGGCGCATTATGGAAGGCATAAAACGCTCGAAAGTGAATAACCCGGTAGTGGTGCTGGATGAAATAGACAAACTGACATTAGATTATCAGGGAGACCCGGCAAGCGCTTTGCTAGAAGTATTAGATCCTGAACAGAACAATTCTTTTGTAGACCATTACTTAAATGTCCCTTATGACCTTTCCAAAGTATTTTTTATCTGTACGGCAAATACAACGGAAGGGATTCCAGAACCATTGCTTGACCGTATGGAGGTGATTTCCTTATCAGGGTATACGCCGATTGAAAAATACCAGATTGGGCGGAAATACCTTTTGCCAAAAGCAATGGAGGAAACAGGCCTGAAAAAGGGGCAGCTCTCCATTACGCAGGGAACGTTAAAAAAGATTATATCAGATTACACGATGGAAGCAGGCGTACGCGGGCTTCGCAAACAGCTTGACAAAATCTGCCGTTATGCCGTAGTAAAGCTTTTGGAGCAGGAAGGTGCAAAGGCAAAAAAATTAGTTGATATGGCAGAGGATGCAGCTTCTTTAGAAAATACTACTTCCGGAGTTACAGAAGTAGCAGAGGATGGGAAAGCACAGCCAAAGTTTACAGTAAAAGAAAATGACTTACCTGAAATTTTAGGGAAAAAGGCTACAAACCATGATTTTGCATTAAAAAAAGCTATTCCAGGCGTAGCGACCGGCTTGGCCTGGACGCAGGCAGGAGGGGAAATTCTTTTTGTAGAAGCTGTTCAGACAGAAGGGGATGGGAAAATACAGTTGACTGGGCAGCTTGGTGATGTGATGAAAGAATCTGCAGAACTTGCTTATACGCTTGTGAAATCATATTTTGCAGAACAAATTGGGGATTTTGATAAGAGAGATATTCATATCCATGTACCAGAAGGCGCAGTGCCAAAGGATGGGCCTTCCGCAGGGATTACGCTTTTTACGGCGTTAACATCCCTGTTTTTACAAAAGCCTGTTAAGAAAAAACTTGCAATGACAGGGGAAGTGTCGCTTCGTGGAGAGGTTCTGCCGATTGGCGGGCTTCCGGAAAAATTGATGGCTGCCCACCGGGCAGGAATCAAAACTGTCCTGATACCAGAGAAGAATGTAGAAGATTTAAGAGAAGTACCAAAAGAAATTACAGAAAAATTATTAATTCTTCCTGTATCTACCATACAGGAGGTGGCCAGGGAGAGCATTGGTATAGAGATGTGATTTTTAGGTGATAAAAAAGGGGGAATGAAATACATTCCCCCTTTACTGATACTTTAATGTGAATAGTAACTGCGGTTAAAAATCATTTTTAAACGTGTTCTAGCGGCTCAAAGGTACGTGCAGAGTGTGTTGCATGTTTACGGCTCTGCGTGACAGCCAATGCCTGGCTGCAAAAATACTCCTGTGAGCTTAAACGGTCTTTTTTCTGTGGGTTCAGATGGAGATAGGAACCATCTGGCTGCATAATGCGTGCTTTTACATTATCGTGGAGCTGGACATCCAAGATATCAATCACTTCTTTTTGCAGGGTGGCGTCTTCTACTGGGAAGAGGATTTCTACGCGTTTATCAAGATTACGCGGCATCCAGTCAGCGCTGCCCATATAGACTTCCTCAAAACCATTGTTATGGAAATAATAGATACGGCTGTGTTCCAGGAAATCCCCTACAATGGAACGGACGCTAATATTTTCACTAATATCAGGGATGCCTACCTTTAAACAGCAGATTCCACGGACAACAAGTTCTATTTTAACGCCTGCGGTAGACGCCTCATAGAGGGCGGAAATAATTTCCGCATCACACAAGGAGTTCATTTTTGCTTTGATAAATGCTTTTTTGCCTTCTTTTGCAAAATCACGCTCCCTGTTAATCATCTGGATAAAACGGTCGCGGAGCCAAATTGGCGCAACAATCAGTTTGTTCCATACGGCAGGTTCCGAATAACCAGAAAGCATATTAAATACGGCTGTAGCATCTTCACCAATTGCACGCTGCTGAGTTAAAAGCCCCATATCTGTATAAAGCTTTGCTGTACTGTCATTGTAATTCCCAGTGCCAAGATGGACATACCGGCGGATGCCGTCTTCTTCTTTCCGGACAACAAGGGTAATTTTACTATGTGTCTTTAAGCCGACAAGCCCGTAGATAACATGGCAGCCTGCCTGCTCCAGCTTCCTTGCCCAGAGTATATTATTTTCTTCATCAAAACGGGCTTTTAATTCTACAAGGACGGTTACCTGTTTTCCGTTTTCAGCCGCTGCGGCAAGGGAAGCAATAATCGGGGAATGGCTGCTGACGCGGTACAGGGTCTGTTTAATGGCAAGGACGTCAGGGTCTTTTGCCGCCTGGCGGACAAAGTCAACTACAGGGTCAAAGGTTTCGTATGGATGGTGTAGTAAAATATCATGGTCTTTAATCTGGCTGAAAAGGTGGTCGTCTCCATTTAGCCATTTTGCCGGCTGTGGAGTATATTTTTTGCTGCGGAGCCTGTCAAACCCATCCAGTCCGGACATTTTCATTAAAAAAGTTAAATCAAGTGGGCCGTTGATTTTAAAAATATCTACTTCATTGATATGGAGTTCTTCTTTTAATGTCTGCAATAACTGTTCATCAATGGATTCTTCAACTTCCAGCCGGATTGCTTCTCCCCATTGGCGTTTTTTAAGCTGGCGCTCAATTTCAATTAATAAGTCAGCCGCCTCGTCTTCTTCAATTGTAAGGTCAGCATTCCGCATGACGCGGTAAGGGAATACAGACAGTATTTCATAGTTTAAAAAAAGCTTATCAATGTTTTTTTCAATAATCTGCTCCAGCAGAATAAAAGTTTTTTCCCCTTCTTCCAAAGATGGGATTTCGACAAACCGTGGAAGGCCGGATGGAACCTGGACGGTTGCAAAATCAATATCATTGTTCTGTTTTTTCTTTTTTCCATTGTGCGGCATATATAGTTCCCGGAAATGGCCTTTTTCTTCATTGTTTGTATCATGCTGCTTTGTTTTGAGCAGGGCACCGATATTTAAAGATTTATTCCGAATGAGAGGAAAAGGGCGGGAGGAATCAACGGCCATTGGAGTCAGCACAGGGTATACCTCGGAATGGAAATAGTTGTCCACATACCGTGACTGTTCTTTTGTAAGTTCTTCATGATGGTCAAGAATATGGATGTTTTCTGCCGCAAGGCTGGGGATTAAAAGTTCATTGTATGTTGTGTATTGCTCTTTTACTAGCTCATGTGTTTTTTTATTGATTTCTTCTAATTGTTTTTGCGGCGTCATACCGGCAATGTCCTTTTTGGTATAATTTACCTGAACCATATCTTTTAAGGAAGCAACTCGTATCATAAAAAATTCATCCAGGTTAGAAGCAGTGATGCTTAAAAATTTAAGACGGTCAAACAGAGGAATCGTTTTATCTTGCGCTTCCTCTAAAACACGGTAATTAAATGAAATCCAACTAAGTTCACGGTTATAAAAGTATTCTGGTTTGGAATAAACTGACTTGTTTCCCATAATAATCCTTATCCTCCTTAAAATTCCTTTTTTTGTTGCAGGACAGGCTTGATTCCAAATACTTCTTCAAAAAAGTTCGCATTGTTGGAAAAAATTCCCTGTTCCAGTGCAATATCATATAATGTATGGCCGGTTATCAATAAAGTGCTGCCTTTAAGTTCCATTGTGACATTCCTAAATTTCTGCCTGTGGCTTCGATCCATGGAGTCTGCCAGCCTGAGGATGGCATTGAGCTTGGCAATTTTGATATAGTCTTCTTTTTCAAACGGGTCTTCTAAGTGTGCAAATTGAGGAAAGTCACCAGTAGGGTAACGCACAATGGTGGCAATCATCATACGCTGTTTGCGTGAAATACCAATAATTTCTGTAGAAGTAACAATTTTATAGGAGCTTTCCCCAATATCTGTCAAGTTAATAAAGGCGCCGCAATTATGGAGCACTATGGCAATTTGCAGTGTAAAGCGTTCCTGCCTTGTCAGGTTATTTTGCTTCTTTACCGCATCAAAAATTTTCAGTGCAATACTTTCTACAATACCAGTGTGCTTTGTGCTGCTAGAGTATCGCTCGGCAATTCTGCGTGCTACTGATAAAATGTCATCAGAAAAACTGTGCGCAGGGACAATATGTGTTTTGCGTTCTGCAAAATCGGCTGCCATGCCATCACAGAGAGTAATCCCGGAAAGCCACATCTGTTCTGCCTGCGTTTCTTCAAAGATATTGTGGTAAATCATTGCAGTAGGAAGAAGCAGTGAGGCCTTTTCTACGCTGATATTTAACTCACGGCTTAGTTCTTCTGGCTTTTGCGAAATGATGGAGTGGTAAAACTCATCATATTCCGAACGGTTCACAGAATCTTTTTTTGTGCCCTTTGCGTTAAATGGAAGCAGGTTCCCGAAGTTATGGGTGGAGAGGTATTTTACAAAACTTGGGAGCTGGTTTCCGACAGCGATGATATTTTTAATACGGATATCTTTTAAGTAAAGCTGGGTAAAAACATGCAGGTCATGGTAAATATACTCATATATCAGGTTCTGGTAATTGTCTGTAATATTACGCATGTTCTGTAATATTTCCTGGATGCGCAGGGAACCCAACATAACATTCTGCGTTGCAATTAATGCATTTTTATTAAAAAGGGAAAGCTGGATGCTACCGCCGCCGACATCTGCCAGCAGGGTTCCTTTTTGGATTAATTTATGAAAGGAATTTGGTGTTAATGCGATAGCCTTATAACAAAGGTAACGCTGTTCGGAATTGCTTAAAATACGGATAAAAAACCCCGTGCGCTGCTTGACTTGGTCTAATACAATCAGGTTATTGTCGGCTTCCCTTAAAGCGCTCGTGGCAGTAATCATATAATCGTTGACGCCATATTCTTTCATTTTTAGCGAAAAGCCATTTAAAATGCTGCATAACTTTTCAATCGAATGGTAACTGATATGGTTTGTAGAATATGTTTCATAACCAAGGCGCGAGGTGTGATGTACATGGTCAAGCTGCTGGATACCGTTGTTTTTAGAAATCTCATAAATGCGGAGCGTTGTTTCATGGGAACCAACATCAATTGCTGCAAAAGTTGTGATTGCCATAGTCTATTGTTCACCGTCCCTTTCCAAATATAGTGATAGCAGATTTCTGCTATTTTATGTTATAAAGCACTCAATAAATTCTATTATAATTTTACGTCATTTACATGAAAAAAACCAGTATTTTAAAAAAAATTTAGGAAGTTTTTCGTTCTTTTAGTTACTATTCACAGCCAACCGTAGCCAAATTTATGGAAATAAAAAATATCTTCCCCTGTGAAACACTTTCATCATGTACAGCATGAGAAAGCAAAATTTCTAATTTTCTGTAGAAAGCGAAAGTCCCTGAAATTTATAAACTGACAAAAATTTAGAGAGACATTCCTTCCTGTAGGACAATTTAGCCCTTAT
>CAJUJR010000103.1 GCA_910586605.1 uncultured Lachnospiraceae bacterium
GAAGATATTTTTTATCTATTTACATTTCTCTACGATTGGCTGTGAATAGTAACAGCAAAGTTACTATTCACAGCTAATTATAGCGATTTGTTGGAAATCTTTCTATGCACTTTTTGGAGATGTGTAGTATAATAGTTACGGTATATGGTTAATTTTGGAAAAGGAAATGGGGATTCTATGAAATTTTTACATTTATCGGATTTGCATTTTGGGAAGCAGCTGCATGGATATGATTTGGCAGAGGAGCAGAGAAAATGCATTAAGGATATTATAGAAGTGGTAAAGAAGGAGCAGCCGGATGCTGTTGTGGTTGCAGGGGATATTTATGACCGTTCTATGCCGTCAGGGAATGCGATGGCATTATTGGAGGAATTGCTCCTTGGGATTGATAAGGAGGCATCACAGGGAAAGCCAGTGGAAACTATGATAATTGCGGGAAACCATGATTCTGCGCAGCGGCTTCAGTATGGAAGCTCGTTTTTAAAGCGGCACCATATCCATATCGCTGTTTTGCCTCCGCAGGAGGATGGAGAAAAGCTGCAGAAGTTAGTGCTTATGGACAAGTATGGTAACGTGAACTTTTACCTGCTTCCTTTTGTAAGGCCGGGGATGATCCGCCATAGGGTACCAGAGGGGACAGTTCTGACAACGGAGGATGCAGTGCGGTATCTGCTGGAGCAGGAAGAGATAGATTGTTCCCAGAGGAATGTGATTGTCTCGCATCAGTTTTATGTGAATGGGGGCAGGCAGCCGGTTACATGTGATTCAGAAGCGCCTTGCCTGACTGTTGGCGGTTTGGACAGAGTTGATACGGCAGCTATAGAATGTTTTGACTATGCAGCGCTTGGGCATATACATAGCCCGCAAGCGCTTGGCAGCCCCAAAATACGGTATTGCGGGACGATGTACCCATATTCTGTCAGTGAGGAGGGGCAAGAAAAGTCTGTAACCGTCGTGGAACTTAAGGAGAAAGGAAACTTAGAGCTGCGTTTTATCCCATTTTTGCCAGAGCGTACAGTGCGCAGTATTAAGGGGACATTAAAAGAAATTGCAGACAGTGCGCAAAAAAATGGGGATGTTTCCTGCCAGGATTATGTTAAGGTGATCCTGACGGATGAAGAGACAGTAGACTCACCAAAAGATTATCTGGAGCGGTATTACGGGCATATTTTAGAGATAACAATAGATAACAGCCAGACAAGGCAGATTTTAGAAGAAAATACGGCAGATATACGGGAGATGACGCCTTTGGAAGCGTTTGAAGGATTTTTTTGCGACGTGATGGGACGCCCGATGAAGGAAGGGGAAGAAAGGGCATTCCGGGAAATTTTAGGAGAACTGGAGGATTAAAATGAAACCTAAAAAATTAGTGATGTCAGCTTTTGGTTCTTACGCCGGAGTGGAAACGATTGATTTTGAAAAAACAGACCATGGCCTTTTTTTAATTGCTGGGGATACCGGAGCCGGGAAGTCTACAATTTTCGATGCAATTATGTTTGCACTTTATGATACAATGAGCGGGAAAGAACGGAAAAGCAATATGATGCGCAGCGAGTATGCAGAAGGGGCGGCGGAGACATTTGTAGAATATACTTTTTCGTATGGGGCGGCGTCAAAGAAAGAGACATATATTGTAAAACGTTATCCTGCGTATGAGAGGCGTTCAAAACGGAAAAATAAAAATGGGGAATATAGTATGACAAAGCAGCCCGGAAAGGTAAGCTTGGTTTTACCAGATGGGAAAGAATTTCCGGGAAAGGCTTTTGAAACGAACCGAAAGATTCAGGAAATTATCGGGTTGAATGCAGAGCAGTTCAGTAAAATTGCGATGATTGCACAAGGGGAATTCCAAGAACTGGTTATGGATAAAACAGGCAGGCGGAAAGAAATTTTCCAGCAGATTTTTTCTACAGGGATTTATGAAAAAATTGAAAGAAAAATTTTGGAAAAGTCAAAAGCGAGTTTTGGGGCTGTAAAAGACAATATGACAAAAATAAAGGAAACGGCTGTGGGAGCTGAGTTTTTGGAAGAGGATGAAAAAGAGAAGTGGCAGGAGGTAAAAGTTTTTTTAGAAACGGAGCCAGAAAAGGTTCTGGATTTTTTAGAGGATATGGCAGCGCGGCGGAAAAAGGAAGCTGCCGCTTTAGAAAAGGAATCCTATGAATTGCAAGAAAAGCTTACAAAGAGTGAATTGGTATACCAGGAAGCGGTTCGCCTAAACCAGATGTTAAAAGAATATAAAGAAGTACAGGCTAGGAAAAAGGGGTTGGATGCAAGAGAAGAGGAAATCAGCCGGAAAAAGCAGAAGTTAATACGCTCAGAAGCCGCAGGTATTGTACAGAAGGAAGAAGAGCAATATAACCGTATAAAGAAAGAACAGGCACATTCCCGGCAAAAGGAACAGGAATATAAAAAAGAGGGGGAAGTCCTTTTGGGAAAGCAGCAGGAAGCAATTCAAAGGCAGAAGGTTTGGAAAGAAGGGTTTGAAAAGAGACAGCCGGAAATTTTGCAGGAGCAGGGCAAGGTTTCGGAAGAACTGGAAAAGTTCCGGGAGCTGCTTGTAATTAGGAAGCAAAAGGAAGAAGCAGAAAAGCAAGGGAAGCAGCTTCAAGGGGAAATTGATAAGCTGCTGCAAAGCAGGGAACAGATGTTGCAGGAAAAAAAGGAAACAGAGCAATGGCTTTTGGACAGCAATAGTACAGAGGTACTTTTAGAACAGGCAAACCACAAAAAAACGGACTTTGAGGAGCAGGCAAGGCAGTTAGAAAGGTATGGGAAGCAGTACAGCGCATGGAAGAAGGAGGACAGGAAGGTAAAGGAATGGGAGAGGAATGTGTCTGCTGCCATAAAGGAGTGGGAAGAGTGCAGGCATTATAGTGAAGAATTAAACCGCGCCTATATTATGGCGCAGTCGGCTTTTCTGGCAATGGAACTGAGTGAAGGAAGCCCATGTCCTGTCTGCGGCTCAAGAAAACATCCGGCTCCTGCAAAAAAAGCGCCTGATAGTGTTACAAAAGAGATGCTTTCGGAAGCGAAAAAGGAGGAAGAACAGCGCCAAAAGAAAAAAGAGGATAGTTTCCGGAAAATGGAAAATGCAACAGCACGGGCAGATGAATTAAGGAAAGCACTGTTAGAAGAGAACCCTTTTGGAGAAGGGGAAAAAGAACGAAAGGATACTGTATTTTTGGAGGAAAAAGCAGAAGCCTATCTGAAAGAGGCGAAAAAGAGGAACAGGCAGAAAATAGGGGAAATACAAAAAGAAATAGAGCATTTTACGAAATTGCAGGAAGAAAGGGAGAAAAAACAGAAGGGATTGGAAAAAGCAATTTCTTTGATGGAAAAGGATGAAAGGGTTTTGCAGGAGAAAAAAGAGAACTTGCAGGAAAATGCCATATTGAAAAAGGGGGTTGAAGCAAGGGAGCTTTTATTGCAAGAAAAGGTTTTTATAGCTTCCTTGGAGGAAGGAAAGAAAAAATTAGCAAAGCTGCAAAGGGAACTTCAAAAGCTGCAAAAAGAGGGGGAAGTTCTTGGAGAAGAGGTTGCAGAATCGCAAAAGGCATATGCCGCTTTATTAGGAAACCAGGAGGAAAATAAAAATAGGCTACAAGAACTGGACGCCAGTGTCAAAGAGCAGGAACTAGCGTATCAGTCGGCCTTACAGGTAAATGGTTTTTCAGGGGAAGAGGAGTACCACAGTGCATTGCTTTTGGCAAATGTACAGGCAGAATATAAAAAAGAGATAGAAAAATACCAGTTCCAGGTGGTACAATGTGATACAAAGCTGCAGTCGTTAGCAGAGCAGACAGAGGGTAAGCAGGAAGAGGATTTAGAAAAACTGTTAAAGCGGAAGGAAGAATTAAAAATGCTGCATGGGCAGAAAAAGAAGGTTTTGGAAACGCATTCCTATCATTTGCAGACAGGGCAGCGAATTGTAAAAAGGCTGAAAGAGCTTTTAAAAGACAGGGAATCCCTTGTGGAGGAAATGAAGGTGATGGGCTCTTTAAATGCTGCTGCTAATGGGAAAATACATTTTCAAACGTATATTTTGCGCCAGTATTTCCAGAAAATTATTTCTGCTGCCAATAAAAGGCTTGCGGTTATGACAGAAAATTCGTTTTTGTTAAAATGCCGGGAGTTGGGAAGTACAGGGGCTGGGGAAGCCGGGTTGGATTTGGATGTGTATAACCCGATAACTGGAAAACTTAGGGATGCCCATACGCTTTCTGGCGGCGAGACATTTCTGGCCTCCCTTTCCCTGGCGCTTGGAATGGCGGATGTTGTACAGAATACCGCAGGGAAGACGCACCTTGATACAATGTTTATTGATGAAGGGTTTGGCTCTTTAAGTGAGGAAGTTAGGGGGCTGGCAGTCAAAGTGCTGCTAGAACTTGCCGGCGGGCAAAGGCTTGTCGGGGTGATTTCGCATGTGTCAGAGTTAAAGGAGCAAATACCGGATAAGTTGCTGATTACTAAAGGAAACGGCGGAAGCAGGGCAGCATGGGTGCAGGATTAAGGAAATATGGGGCAAAAAGAGAGGGGTTGTTGTTTTATGGATTGTAAGGAAGTACAGAAGTTATTTATTCCGTTTATTGACGACCGGTTAGATTTAAAGGAGCTGGAAGGTTTTTTGCAGCATATAGAGGGATGTAAAGAATGTAAGGAGGAGTATGAGGTTTATTATACCTTGATTATGGGAATGCGTTATTTGGAAGAGGATGCTTCAAAAGGCGGTAACTGGACTTCACCAGCAGATAAACTTCAATATGCAGAGGATTACTTGTTTAAGTGCCATATTCTTAAATGGGAAAAGTTAACTATTTTGCTGATCCTTTGTATTGGGATTATATTTTTGTTTTAAGAATGGAGATAGTGTGGGATATCAATCTAAAGTTTGGGATGCCAAAGGCAGCGGGGATAGTGTGGAAAATAATGCGGATGCACTTATTTTTCGCACGGCTATTTGTTTCTGGGCGAAAACAAATAGCTATGAAGGCAGATGGGAAACTGCATACACAGTTTTCTTATTGCCTTTTCGCGACAAGACGCTCAGAAATGAGGATTTTTATGAGAGAAAAAATTGTTTTAATTGATGGCCATAGTATTTTAAACCGGGCATTTTACGGGGTTCCTGATTTAAGTAATTCCCAGGGGCTTCATACAAATGCAGTTTTTGGTTTTTTAAATATTATGTTTAAAATCTTAGAAGAGGAAAAACCGGATTACCTTATGGTTGCATTTGATGTGAAAGAGCCGACGTTCCGCCATAAGATGTACGCAGAATATAAAGGGACTAGGAAACCTATGCCAAAAGAACTTTTAGAACAAGTTCCGGTGATACAGGAGGTTTTAAGGGCGATGGATGTGCCTGTAATATTGCAAGGCGGATATGAGGCGGATGATATTTTGGGGACGATTGCAAAGAAAGCACAGGCGGAAGGGATAGAAGTTTCCCTTGTGTCGGGAGACAGGGATTTGCTCCAGCTTGCTTCTGACTGGATTTTAATCCGCATCCCAAAGACAAAACGCAGTGGTACAGAAATTGAAAACTACCATGCAGAGGATGTTGTAGAAAAGTATGGGATTACGCCGGGGCAGGTGATTGATATGAAAGGGCTGATGGGGGATTCCGCAGATAATATCCCGGGGGTACCAGGGATTGGGGAAAAGACGGCGGGGAAGATTCTTGCAGTATTCCCAACGATTGAGGAAGCATATGAAAGGATTGAGGAGGTTGAACCAAAGCGCGCAAGGGAACTTTTGCGTGCCAATAAGGAACTGGCATTTTTAAGCAAGAAACTGGCTACGATTAAAACAGATTGTGATGTGGAGTTTTCTTTTGAGGCGGCAAAATATGAAAACCTGTTTACGGAAGAGGCATTTGAGTGGATTAAAAAGCTGGAATTAAAATCCCTGGAAAAACGTTTTGATGCAGAAACCCGTTCTGGGGCTGCTATAAAAGAGGCTTCCTTTGAACGGCTGATGGCAGAAAAGGAGGTAATTTCTTTTGTAGATAAACTGGTTGCCGAAGAGCCTTCTGTAGTGGCTGTTGGCTTTTTGGGAGATGAATGGAGCAATGCCGGGGCAGTGCAGAAAAAAACAAAAAAGAAGAAAGCAGGGCAGATGAACCTTGTTTTTGACGAGAAGGATTTGTCGCTTTCCGTTGGGGAAGAAGAAGGCCAAGTAGAGTATCCATTTTTGGGCATAAGCATTTCTTATTTTGTAAAAGAAGCCGGGGGAAACGGCGGCAGTGCATGGGGGCACAGCCAGGAAACGGTAACAGGCTGCATGTTTTGTTCAGATGAATTGGAAGATGCCTTTTTGCTGGAGCAGTTTTTAAAGATTGAGGAAGCAGCAGGCTGCATTGTGCTTGCTGACTGGAAAAACTGTATGCATTTGACGGCTCCTGTAGAACCGCTTTCTGTCTTTAAGGCAGCGCCGTCCCAAAAAGCATTTCCTGACAGCACGGTGCAGGAGTTAGAAACGCTATTTACGAAAGTATTTGATATTTCAATTGGGGCATATCTATTGAATCCTTTGCAGGATGCTTATCATGTCGACGACATTGCACGTAGCTTTACAAACCAGACGGTACTTTCCTATGAAGAATGTTTTGGGAAAAAGAGGCTGGGGGAGTTTTATAAAGAGCCGGAGTACCAGGAGTTTGTAAAAGGGAAAAAGAAAGAGGAGGGGAATGGGGACAAGCTGATACGGTATCTTGGGAATTTATCTTATGTTCCGCTTATGGCCTATGGGAAAGTCAGGGATGGCTTAGTGGAAAAGGGGATGGAGCCCTTGATGAGGGAAATTGAGATGCCGACGGCATACTATCTGTACCAGATGGAGCGTGAAGGCGTCCATGCGGATAAAGAAGCGCTTGTTTCTATGTCAAAGCTTTTGAAAGAAAAGGTGCTTGTGCTAGAGAGTGATATCTATGATTTGGCGGGGGAGGAGTTTAATATTAATTCTCCAAAGCAGCTTGGGGTAATCCTGTTTGAGAAGTTAAAGCTGCCATTTGCAAAAAAGACGAAAACAGGTTATTCGACTTCGGTGGATATTCTTGAAAAGCTGAAAAATGAAGACCCTATTGTTGCAAAAGTTTTAGATTACCGCCAGGTTAGTAAATTAAAGTCAACGTATGCAGATGGGCTTCCTGTTTTTATTGAGCCGGATGAAAGGATTCATGGGAAATTTAACCAGACAATTACCGCAACGGGAAGAATCAGCAGCACAGAGCCAAATTTACAGAATATCCCAATCCGTATGGAGCTTGGAAGGGAAATACGAAAAGTTTTCCAGCCAAAGGAAGGCTGTGTTTTTTTGGATGCAGATTATTCCCAAATTGAACTCCGCGTCCTGGCGCATATGTCAGGAGACCAGGATTTAATAGATGCTTACCTGAACCATCAGGATATCCACCGAAGTACGGCTTCTAAAGTATTCCATACGCCTTATGGGGAAGTGACAGAGCTGCAGAGGCGGAATGCAAAGGCTGTAAACTTTGGGATTGTCTATGGAATTAGTGCATTTGGGCTTAGCCAGGATTTGAATATACCGAAAAAGGAAGCGCAGGAATATATTGACCAGTATTTTGCAACCTATCCTGCGGTAAAACAGTTTATTGACGGGCTTGTATCTAAGGCTAAGGAACATGGGTATTCAGAGACTATGTTTGGAAGGAAACGCCCTATGCCGGAACTGGCTTCTTCTAATTTTGTCCAGCGTTCTTTTGGGGAGCGTGTGGCGATGAATGCGCCAATCCAGGGGACGGCGGCAGATATTATTAAGGCGGCAATGATACGTGTGGCTTCACGCCTGAAAAAAGAAAACCTGAAATCAAAAATTGTCCTGCAGGTACATGATGAGCTGCTGGTAGAAGCCCTTTTGGAAGAAAAGGAACAGGTGAAACAGATTTTATTGGAAGAAATGCCAAAAGCAGTTACTTTGTCTGTCCCGCTGGAAGTGGAAGTAATGGAAGGGATGGATTGGAAACAGGCTCATTAATGATGGAAAAGGGGAAAGGCTATGTATGTAATAGGGCTGACTGGCGGGGTGGGAAGCGGCAAGACAAAAGCGGCAAATATGCTGGCGGAAATTGCAGGCGCACAGTTGCTGATTGCAGATGAATTGGGGCATCAGGTAATGAAAAAAGGGGAAGTGGGATACCAAAAGATTGTTGAATGTTTTGGGGATGGAATTTTAGATGGGCAGGGGGAGATTGTGAGGGATAAGCTGTCCGGCCTTGTTTTTTCAGATGAAGATAAGTTAAAGAAGTTAAACGCAATCATCCATCCTGCAGTGAAGGAGTATTTGGAGGCTTATATTAGGGAACGGAGGGAAAAAACGGGATATTTGGTTTTGGAAACTGCGCTGATGTTTGAAACGGGCTGTGATTTACTCTGTGACGAAGTTTGGTATGTGTATGTGCCGTCCTCCCTCCGCAAAGAAAGGCTGGCGTCCCAGCGTGGTTATTCGCCGCAAAAATGTGAGGGGATTATGGAAAACCAGTTTTCAGAAGAAGAGTTTTTTAGACGGTGCCGCCATGTTATTAAAAATGACGGCAGCCTTTTGGAGCTGGAACGGCAGTTGCGGGAGTTGCTATTCACAGTTACTATTCACAGCCAATTGTAGCAGAATTTAAGTAAATAAAAAATATCTTCC